>NZ_JBHXTL010000018.1:0-95125 GCF_042677365.1 Kitasatospora sp. NPDC127116 | reverse complement strand
TGTTTCCAGCTTATCAGATGTTTTCCGCTCCGTTTTCCGGAGTTTCATTCATTCGATTCGCTTTCGCCTTTCGGCGCTCCCGAACTCTATCAGAGCTTTTCGGTCCGTTTTCCCCGGTCATTCTCGAATTACTATTCGAGCTTGTTCCGAGGGGCCGTCCCGTGGGGCAACCCGGAGAACACTACTCCCCTCCGGGGCGGAGACCAAATGCTCAGACCGCCGGGCTCGGCCGGGTGACCCGCTCGGCGACCGCAACCGTGGCGCGTCGCGGCAGGAGCCGGGGTGCCAGGGTCCCGAGACGGTTGAGGAAGCCGTCGACGACGCTCGGCCGCCCCTTCTCCAGCGCCGCCAGCGTGGTGGCGACGACCTGCTCGGGCCGTCGGCGGATGCCCACAGCGGCCTGCTCGCCGGCGACGTCGAAGAAGGGGGTGTCGGTGGCACCGGGGCAGATCGCCAGGGCGCGGACGTTGCTGCCGCGGAGTTCGTTCGCCAGGGCTTCGGTGAAGGAAAGCACGTACGCCTTGGTCGCGCCGTAGACGGCCATCCGGGGAATCGGCTGGAATGCGGCCGTACTCGCCACGTTGACCACCGCGCCCCGGCCGCGCTCGACCATGCCGGGCAGCAGCCGGGCGGTCAGGTCGGTGAGTGTGGCGCAGTTGAGCTGCACCTCCTCGGCCATCCTCGTCGGATCGCTCGTGGCGACGGCGCCGAAGGTCGCGAAGCCGGCGTTGTTGATCAGGACGTCGACCGTCACCTCCAGCTTCTCGACGCGGTCCTGCAGCTCCGCGGCGGCGCCGGGGCGGGCGAGGTCGAGCGGGACGACGTGCACGGTGACGCCGTGCGCCGCTGTCAGCTCCTGCTGGAGGCGGTTCAGCTTGTCCTCGCTGCGGGCGACGACGACGAGGTCCGACCCGCGGGCGGCGAGCTCGCGGGCGAAGGCGGCCCCGATGCCGGTGGACGCTCCCGTGATCAGGGTGGTCTTGCGGGCGAAGTCCATGACTCTCCTCGATACGACGGGGTGCGGTTGTGGTTGGCGGCTGGCGCTCGGCAGTCGGCGGTCGGCGGTCGGCGAACACCCGGGTCCGCTCCACGGGCCCCAATGTAGACACCGACAACAATGTTGTCAATGACTACATGCTCGTATGCTGATGCCCATGCGAACGGGCCACTACCACCACGGAGACCTCCGCGCCGCGCTACTGGAACGCGCCGAACAGACCCTGCGCGAGCAGGGCGCCGACGCGCTGTCCCTGCGCGAGCTCGCCCGCTCGCTCGACGTGAGCCACGCCGCGCCCAGCCGCCACTTCAAGGACCGGCGCGCCCTGCTCGACGCCCTCGCGCTCGCCGGCGTCCAGCGGCTCACCGCCGCGGCCCGCAGCGGTCTCGCCAGGAGCGGGGACGGCTTCCGCGAGCGGGCCTTCGCCGTCGCCCGCGCGTACGTCGACTTCGCCGCCGACCACGGCGCACTGCTGGAGCTGGCCTTCGCCCGCAAGCACGACCCCGCCGTGACGGACGGACTGGAGCTCGCCTGGCAGCCGCTGAAGGACGACCTCCGCGCGCTCATCGCCCTCGGCCAGGCCCAGGGGCTGATCCGGGCCGGCGACGCCGACCGGATCGGCGCCATCCTCTTCACCGCCGTCCACGGCGTGGCCGCCCAGACCGCGAGCGGTCGGCTCTCCGGCCCGGCCCTGGACGAGGTCTTCGACGACCTGCTCACCCACCTGCTCCGCGGCCTGGCGCCGGGCACCGACGACGAACCGCTGGCCGCGCCCGCCGCCCCGACCTGCTGACCGCCGCCCAACGGCTGCCACCCCGCCGAAAGGCAGCCGACCGCACCCGGCCTGCGCCGAGTGCGGTCGGGTCGGGTCGGGCCGTCTCCTACTTGAACAGGCGGTCGCCGCTGGTGGCCATGCGGTGGGTGCCGCTGTGGCGGTTCACCCAGTCCTTGACCAGGTTGACGGCGTTGGCGCACTGCCAGCTGTTGTCGTACTCCCGCACGCCGGTGAAGGCGCCGTAGCCGGCGATGATGCCGTCCACCTGCGCGTCGCCCAGCAGCTTGTCGACGTACCAGGGGTCGTTGTAGGTGGTCGTCCAGGAGAGGGTGGCCGCGAGTCGTCCGGCGGCCCGGTCGGCGGCTCCCTTCTTCAGTTCCGCGCAGGTGTTGTAGGTGGCCTCCGTGCAGTTGCCGAAGCCCTTGGTGATGTCGCTGTCGCCGTAGTCCATCGCCCGGCGGCCGGCCGGGAAGCCGGCGCCGGACTTGGCGAAGGCGCTCTGCACCTGGTCGCGGGTGCCGGTCGTGGTGATGCCCTCCAGCGGGCCGAGCCTGCCCTCCAGGCTCTTCCAGCCCCGGCCGCCGACGTCCGGGGTGCTGCCGCCGTGGTACTCGTAGAAGCCGTAGAGCACCTGGATGCCGGCGGCCGTCAGCCGCTGGGCCTTGTCGCGCAGTCCGGCGACGCTGCAGGTGCGGTTGGGCTCCTCGCCGCAGTAGTTGGGGTCCTTGATGTCCAGCCAGACCAGCGACAGCCGGCGTCCCGCGTCGGCGTTGGAGACGATGCGGTCGAGCATGCTGTCGAAGCTGGGGCCGAGCCGGTTCTCGCCGGCCGAGGAACAGTCGTGGTAGGCGCGCCACTCGTTCGGGTTCCACCAGGCGCAGACGTCGATCTCGATGGCGTTGGCGCCGTGGTTGATCGCGGCGTCCACGCCGTCCAGGGTGTCGACCCGGTGCGCGATGGCGTAGATCGGGTGACGCTGGTCGGCGGCGGCCGCCGCCGGGGTGGTGCCGAGCGCGGTGGCGCCGACGATCCCGCACAGCGCCGCCGCCAGTGCCGGGAGGGTTCGCGAGCGGGCGCCGCGCCTGGGGTGAGTGGCCAAGGGGAACACTCCTTCTTGTTGGTGTACTGACAGGACGATCCCACCAACTGCGCCTCGGCGTACGGCGAACGGGCGATGAACGGCATCCGGGGGACTCGGCCAGGACACCGGAACGGTCGTCCGTCAGCCGAGCGGCGCCAGCACCCCGTGGTCGTCGGAGGAGTACGCGTCGAGGCCGGGGTGGCGCTTGAGCAGGTCCGCCACGTCGTCGAGCGCCCCGGGCTGCTCCGTCATCCGCCGCGGCACCACCAGCCGGCCGCCCTGCTCGGGCGGGACCAGCCCGCCCACCAGGGTGCGGCGGACGGTCCGCTCGTGCCGGGTGCCCCGGCCGGTGCTCCCGTACGGGTCTCGGGCCAGGGCGCTGACGCCGCCGCGGGCGGAGAGCTGGTCGAGCTCCGGTACCAGCCGCCAGACCTGCTGGGCGTGGTGGCTCTGCACCGAGCCGGCCAGGTTCGCCTCCAGGCCGTGGGCGTGGCACAGCTCCACGAAGAACCGGATCTCCTCCAGCGAGAGGATTCCGGCCCTGGCCAGACCGTGCCGGTCGGTGTCGTGGCGGTCGAGGTCCGCGAGCTCCGGGCTGCCGGCGGTGGAGACCAGTCCGATCCGGGCGACCTTCAGCAGGATGCTGGTGTCCACCATGATCGCGTCGGCACCGGCCGCGGCGCTGGCCTCGACCACCGCGCGGATCGCCTCCCGGTCGGTGCGACGGCCCGGCGTCAGGCCGTGACTCCGGTGGGCGAAGGGCTCGTTGACGGCCACGAAACCGGTGGGCGCCTCCGCCGGCAGGGCGCCGGACGCCCTCAGCCCGGCCAGGTCCGGCCGCCGGCCGTCGAAGAGCGGCCCGCCGTGCACGTCGAGCAGCGCGTCCGCGTATTCGGCGAGGTCGAACGCCCCGGGCGTGGACGGCGCGCACGGGTAGTACTCCCGCAGGCCCACCAGGGCGCGCCGCACCTGCGGCAGCGTCTTGCGGGCGTCCCACAGGTCGAGGTCCTGGGCGAACAGTACGGACATCACCCGGGTGTGCGACAACTGCTCGCTCCGGCGCAGCGTCGCCGTGATCTCGCCGAGCACCTCGGCCAGTTCACCGGTCCGCATGCCGTCCAGGCCGACCTTGACGATCCCGCAGGGATGCACCCGGGTGCCCATCGCCAGGGCGACTCCGAGGGCGGCCTGCGCCGCCTTGCCGACCTGCTCGTACGCCGACTTGGGCAGGGCCAGGCCGTTCTCCGCGCGCCGGAACAGCAGCTGGTCCTCACCGATGTTGGTGCTCAACTGGACCGGGAGGTCCCGCCGGGCGGCCAGCACCGCGTCCGCGATGTCCATGATCCGGCGCGGCTTGATGGTCCCGAGCGCGCTGCGCGGATCCTCGCTGTCGATGATCCGCGCACCGCCGAGGACCGCCTCCCGCGCCTCCTGCGGGTCGAAGACGCTGACCAGCAGCCGTCGATCCGCTCCGACCGCGCCGGGTATGCCGGACATTCCGATGGTCGACACCGTTCCCCCTCCGAAAGCTGACGCTCGTTTCGGGGGTCAGTCTTGACCGCCGGGGGACCCCTGCCGACCGATCGACGATCGGCCACCACTCGAAGGAGTGAAGATCCTTGACATTCCCCCTCCGCGACCTGCGCCCGCTCGCCCGAGGACCTCGCCGAACTCGCGGGCGGGCCCTGGGTCAGCGCCTCGGGCCGACAGCGGCGTACAGCGCGCCGCCGGTCACCAGCAGCGCCACCGCGGTCCAAGTGGACGCCTCCGTGCCGGGGGGAAAGGTCATCCAGCCGAAGGCCTTCCCCACGGTGGTGGGCGGCAGCGGCGGGACGAGGACGGCGAACGCCAGCCAGCCGGTCGGCAGGACCCAGGCCAGGTGCGCCCCGCAGAGCACCGCCCCGAGCGCGGCCAGGCCGACCAGGCCCGCGCTGTCCCGGACGACGACCTCGGTGGGGACGAACGTCGGACCCACCGCCTGGACCGCCAGCAGCGCCGCACCGGCGACCGCGCCGATCAGCACCGTGTGAGCCGCCCGGCGGGGCGCCCAGCGGATCGCGGCCGTCCGGTCCAGTGCGAGGTCCTGCCCGCCGAGCCCGACGGAGCCGGCCGCCACGCCCGCGGTGAGCAGGTAGAACGCGGTCGGGTCCATCGCATCCGTCGCGCCCGTACCGTAGCCCCGGGTGAGGGCCCACACCGCCAGCGCGACGAGCACGACCGCGGCGGCCGAGGCGGGCACCTGCCGTGAACGCGCGTACAGCGTCAGCCACCTCATCACGACACACCTCCCACCGGCACCTCGCGCAGCCTTGCCGTGCAGGAGAGGGCTGCGGTGCGCAGCTCGGCGATCCGCGAGCGCTGCTCGGCGGGCGCCATCCCCTTCAGCTCCTGCCAGAGGGCGTCGGCGTCCGCCCATGCCCTGCGCGAGAACGCGTCGGTGTCCTGCTCCGCCATCGGCCGGAGGGCGGGGTCACCGAGGGCCCAGCTCACGACGGCGCTCTGGAGGGCGACGTCGTTCTGTGACCCGCCCTCCCGGGAGGTGCGGGCGTGGCAGCTCGGTGCCAGCCCCTGGGCGACCAGTGCGCGGGTCAGGTCGTTGCCGGTCGCATCGATGAACAGCTGATCGTCGAAGTCGACCAGCACCGCGTCGGCGGGGAGCGAGCGGGGATCGCCGAGCGCGCGCAGCGCGGTGTCCTCCCGTACCGAGGTCGGCGCCTTGTCGCCCAGGGACTCGTGCAGCACGCGCAGCGCCTCCCGGCCGCGCGGCGCGAGCTCGGCCAGGTGCGAGCGGCTGGCCCGGGTCACGCACACCGGTCCGTCGCACACCATGGCCGCGGCGGCCTTGTCGACGACGTAGCTGTCGCGCGCGGCGGCCGGCAGGACCAGCAGGGCCACGGCGGCGCCGGCCAGGACGGGGGCCACCGCGAGCAGCCGGGCCCGGCGGGTGGCGGCCGCCAGCAGCGCGAGGCCGGTGGCGAGCAGGCCGAGCAGCCAGACCGTCTGGCCGAGGTGGACGGAGTCGGAGAGGGTCAGCAGCATCTGCCGCGGGTCCGCGGTCACCGGGGACAGCAGGCCGATCCGGTTCGACGTCCTGCTCTCCGGCACCTCCCCTTCGATCCGTATCCGCAGCATGCCCGTCACCGCGAGGCAGGCCACCACCAGGGCGGGCGGGGTGAGGACGGAGGGCAGCGTCCGCGCGACGCCCATGGCGAACACGGCGGCCGCGACGAGGCCCAGGACCGCCACCAGCGAGATCGGCAGCCAGCCGAGGCCCATGTAGGTGGTCGGGCCGAACGCCACCTGCGCTCCGCCCACGACGACGAGGAGGCCGAAGCCCACCGCCAGCGCGAGCGCGATCGCACCCGCCGGCAGCACCGCACGGCGCCAGGCCGGCAGCGGCGTGGTCGTCAGCAGTTCGGTCATCCGCGAGCGGGGCTCACGCAGCCCGTACACCGCCCCGATGCCGACCACGAGCGGCAGCCAGAAGGCCAGCAGGGAACGGGTCCACATGGCCATGGTGGTCCACTGGGCCGTCCACCCGGCGGTGCCCCTCGACCAGATTCCGTCGTACAGGAGGAAGACCGCCAGGCTGCCGCCCAGGACGACGGCTCCGGCCCACGGGGCGGCCGAGCGCTTCAGTTCGGTTCGCAGCACACGTCGGTTCACCAGGCGCTCCCCTGCTGTCCGGAGGTGCGGAGCAGCGCCGAGTAGCCGCGCTCCAGGGGGCTGTCGCCGGGGTGCTCGGTGCTGCCCGCGGCGGCCAGTTCGTCCGGCGTGCCCTGGAAGACGAGGCGGCCGTCGGCGAACAGGACCACGTCGGAGCAGGCCGCCGCGACGTCCTCGACCAGGTGGGTGGAGACGACCACGCAGGTGTCGCGGCCCAGGTCGTGCAGCAGCTCGCGGAAGCGCAGCCGCTGTGCCGGGTCGAGGCCGGCCGTCGGCTCGTCCAGCAGCAGCACCGCCGGGGAGTTGACGATGGCCTGGGCGATGCCGGCCCGCCGCACCATGCCGCCGGAGAGGGTCTTCATCCGGTGGTCGGCGCGGTCGGCCAGGCCCACCCGTTCCACGGCGCGCTGGACGGCCTCGGGGACGTCCTTCTTCGGGACCTCCTTCAACCAGGCCATGTACTCGACGAACTCGCGCACCGTGAAGCGCTTGTAGTAGCCGAAGTCCTGCGGGAGGTAGCCGATGCGGCGGCGCAGGGCCCGGTGGTCGCCCGCCCGGCCCAGGGAGGTGCCGAGCATCTCCAGTTCGCCCTCGGTGGGGCGCAGCACCGTGGCCAGGGTCCGGATCAGGGTGGTCTTCCCCGCCCCGTTGGGCCCCAGGAGGCCGTGGGCGCCGATGCCCAGGGAGAGGTCGAGGCCGTCGACGGCCATCTTGTTCCGTCCGACGCGGACCTTCAGGCCGTCGGCCCGGATCTCCCAGGCGTAGGTCTTCGGCGCGGTGTCGGCCGCGCTCGTCACGGGTGTCATGCGGTGGTCCCTTTCGATGGTGGACGTTCGAGGGTGGACATGGGTTTCACAGCGTCGAGTACGCGTCCCTGCGGGCGATCACGGCGCCGGCGCCGAGCGCGAGGAGCAGCCCCCACAGGGGCAACCGGTCCGGTTGCAGGGCCAGTTGCAGGACGGAGGGGACGCGGCCGGTGAGCGACGCGGGGGCCAGGACGACGGCGCCCCAGGCGAGCGCCAGCCCGACGGCGGCGCGGGTCACCCCGACCACGCTGCCCAGTGCCAGGGCGGTGGAGGTGAAGGCCAGGGAGGGCAGCAGCCACTGCGCGGCCGTCATGGTCCCGGTCAGCCATCCCCCCAGCAGCAGCGGGGGCAGGACCACCACGAGGACCGCGGTGGTGCGCCTGAGCAGCAGGGGCAGACCGGCCCGGGCGGTCGAGGCGGTCAGTTCGTGTGCCGGGTCCAGGCCGCTGGACCACGACGCGGCGACGCCGCACAGCGGCAGCACCGGCGCGATCAGCGACACCAGTGAGGAGCCGCCGAAGCGCTCCGCCGGCGCGACCGCGTCCAGCAGCAGCGCCAGCAGGGTGACGACGGCGGTCATGGCCAGCCACGGGGTCATCACCGGCGTCAGCCAGGACGACACCCATCCCGGCCGGTGCCTCCGCGGGGCCACTGCGGCCGCCGCGTCCAACTGCGGTTCCAGGCCGGCCCGGACGGTGTCGACGAGCGCGGCGATGCCGGGCACCCCGGTGGCCACGGAGGCCGCCAGCCGGCTCCGGCACGGCGCGCAGGTCTCCAGGTGGGCCTCCAGTGCCCAGACCGTGTCCGCCGCGATCGTCGTGTCGCCACGTGCGTAGTCGTCGATCAACTGCCTGGACGCGTGTTCCCTGCTCATGCAAGTGCCTCCCGCATCGCGATCCGGGCCCGACGGGCACGGGTCTTGACCGTGCCTTCGGGCAGTCTGAGCAGGACGGCGGTCTCCCGGACGGAGAGCCCGTCGAGCACCGTGGCCTGCAGTACCTCGCGGAGTTCCGGCGCCAGCCGTCTCAGGGCGTCGCCGACGTCGCCGCCGACGGTCCCGGCGAGCGCCTCCTCCTCGGCCGCGGGCACCACGGCCCGCTCGGCCGCGGCGACCGGCGGTTCGGCGTGGTGGGCGCGGCGCCGGAACGCGTCGACGAGGCGGCGTGCCGCGATCGTCCACAGCCACCCGACGGCCGTCCCGCCGACCGCGCTCCCGGCGAACGCGCCGGCCGCGCGCCACACCGCGAGATAGGTCTCCTGCATGACTTCGGCGACGATCTGCTCGTCCGCGCAGCGGCGGCGCAGCCGCACCGCCAGCCATGGCGACGTACGCCGGTACAGCTCGTCGAACGCCCCGCGGTCTCCCCTGGCCACCAGCCGGAGGAGGCGCTCCTCGTCCACCTCGTCCAGTGCTCTCCTGCGTGATCTCACACCAGCCAGACGCGAGATCCGGCGCCCGGGTTCTGGATCCGGCGTGACCTGCGCCACATTCCGCGCCCGGGCCGCCGGCTCCGGCTGATCGGTCGGTCAGCCGGAGGGCGGGACCGGCGCCCGCGCCGCCGGTAAGGTGGTGGATCGTGGCCAGTCGTAAAACGTCGATCATGGAAGCAGCGGCGCGGGTGATCGCGCGGCGCGGGGTGCGCGGACTGCGGGTGGAGGAGCTCGCGGCCGAGGCGGGTGTGTCCACCGCGCTGATCTACTACCACTTCAAGGACCGTACGGGGATCCTCCGGCAGACGCTGGAGTTCATCAACGACCGGGCGGAGCGGTACACGACCGAACGTGCCGAGGACGCCCCGCCGCTGACGCCCCGCGAGGAGTTGGAGCAGACGCTGCTGCTGGAGCTCCAGGACACCCCGGAGGTGCGGGAGAACAGCACCGCCTGGGGCGAGCTGCGGGCGAGCGCGGTGTTCGACGAGACGCTGCGCGAGGACCTGGCGCGGGCCACCCGGATCTGGGTGCAGGAGGTCGCGGAACTGCTCGGCGACGTGCGGCCGATGGCCTCCGCGGTCGCGCTGGCCGGCGCGGCGGAGCGGCTGACCGCGCTGCTGGAGGGGCTGAGCACGCGCTGGCTCAGCGGCAGCCTGCCGCTGGCGCACGCCCGCACCCTGCTGACCGAGGCGATCGAGGTCGAGGTGGCCCGGCTCGGGTCCTGATCCGCACGGACCGCGCAGGGCTTGTCACGCTGCGCGGGGATCCCGTCAAGGATGCGTTATGGCGCGCCCATGAGTTTGACTGAACTTTCAGTCAGTGCGAGCCTGAAGCCGCAGGAAGGGTGCTGCCGCCGGCCCGTCCCCGTGGTGCGCCACCGCGTCGCGGCGCGAAGAGTGGGATCCGGCGGCCCTCGGCGCCCTTCCCGGCACCGTCGCACGATCTGGAGACCCTCATGACCCACTACCCCGACGACCGCTCCACCGGGCCGTACCCCTGGGTGCCGGCGGACGACGTGCCGCACGCGCGGACCTGGATGTCCTGGCCCTCCCGCAGGGGCGTGTGGGGACTGCGCCTGGGCGGCGTCCAGGAGGACATCGCCCTGATCGCCCGCACGATCGCCGAGTTCGAGCCGGTGGTGATGTGCGCCCCCGACGACTGGACCGCCGGCAAGGCCCGGTCCCGGTGCGGCTCCGGAGTGGAGGTGATCACCGCCATCCCCACCGACGACCTGTGGATGCGCGACACCGCGCCGGTGTTCCGCCGGGACGGGTACGGCGGCCTGGACGCCGTGATCCTCAACTTCAACGGCTGGGGCAACAAGCAGGTGCACCACGACGACGCCCGGGTCGCCGAGCGCCTCGCCGCCCGCCGCGGCCTGCGCCACACCTACGCGGACTTCGTCGGCGAGGGCGGCGCGATCGAGACCGACGGCGACGGCACGGTGATGGCCACCGAGAGCAGCCTGGTCAACAAGAACCGCAACCGCGGCATGAGCCGGGCCGAGATCGAGGAGTCCGTCCTGGAGGCCTACGGCGCGGACACCATGATCTGGCTGCCGGGCATCAGGGGCGAGGACATCACCGACGACCACGTGGACGTCACCTCCCGGTTCGTCCGCCCCGGCGTGGTGATGGTGCAGCTGCCGCCGGCGGACCGCAACGACTCCTGGGCGCGGGACGCCCGCGAGCAGTTCGCGATCCTCTCCGCCGCCACCGACGCCCGGGGCCGCCGCCTGCACGTCATCCCGGTGCACGGCCCGGACACCGTCCGCTCCCGCAGCTCCAAGTTCGTCGACTCCTACCTCAACTTCGTCCTCGTCAACGGGGGCGTCATCACCGCCGAGTTCGGCGACGCGTACAAGGACGCCGCCGCCCGGGAGACGCTCGCCGCGGCCTTCCCCGGCCGCGAGGTGGTGCAGATCGACGTCGACCGCCTGATGGCCGGCGGCGGCGGCATCCACTGCTCGACCATGCACGAACCGCTGCCGTAGCCACCGGGCGGCCCGCGTCGCAGCCGCGGCCGCCGCACCGCACATCCCGTCCACCGCACCGACCACCACAGCCGGAGTGCCCGCATGTCCCCTGCCCTGTCCCGCCGTACCCTGATGCGCCGCCTCGCCGGTGTCGGCGCCGGTGTCGGCGCCCTCACCCTCGGCCTCACCGCCTGCGACCCCAACGGCATCGAGGACGGCGCCACCCTGCCGCCCCCGCAGCCCGGCGGCACCCCCGGTGTGCGCCGCTTCGGCGCCGAGTGGGAGAAGCACCTGCGCACCGTGATGTCCTGGCCGGCCTCCGAGAACATCTGGGGCGAGCAGCTGCCGGACGTCCGCCGGGACGTCGCCGGCCTGGCCCAGGCCATCGCGGCGCGCGAACCGGTCGTGCTGATGGCCCGCCCCGAGCAGCAGGACGCCGCCCGGAAGGCCTGCGGCTCGGCCGTCGAGGTGGTGCCGATCGCCGTCGACGACCTGTGGGCCCGGGACACCCTGCCGGTGTTCGTCGAGGAGGGCGGCACGGTCAAGGGCGTCGACTTCAACTTCAACGGCTGGGGCGGCAAGCAGCAGCGCGGCAACGACGCCAAGGTCGCCCGGACGGTACTGGCCAAGTACGGCGTGGAGCGGGTCGAGACCCGGCTGGTCGCCGAGGGCGGCTCCTTCGAGACCGACGGCCAGGGCACCCTGATGGTGACCGAGAGCTCCGTCGTCAACGACAACCGCAACCCGGGCATGACCCGGGACCAGGTCGAGGCCGAGCTGAAGCGGGTCCTCGGCGTGAGCAAGGTGATCTGGCTGGCGGGCGTCAAGGGCAAGGACATCACCGACGCCCACGTCGACTGCCTGACCCGCTTCGCCGCCCCCGGCGTCGTCCTGCTCGACCAGGCCTTCCCCGGCACCCCGCCGGACGTCTGGTCCCGCTCGGCCGACCAGGCCCGCGCCGTCTTCAAGGACGCCACCGACGCGACCGGCCGCAAGCTCCAGGTGGTGGAGCTCCAGCAGCCGGACCCGGACCGGATCACCGGGCGCGGTGACGCCTTCGTCTCCTCGTACATGAACTTCTACATCGGCACGAAGGGCGTCTACCTGCCGAAGTTCGGCGATGCCAGGGCCGACGACCGGGCCCAGCAGATCATGAAGCAGTACTTCCCGGGCAGGGAGATCGTGCCGGTCAAGATCGACGCGATCGCGGCCGGCGGCGGTGGCATCCACTGCGCCACCCACGACATCCCCGCCCTGGGCTGAGCGGGCGGCGGGCCGGCTCCCCGGGTCGTCCCGGAGGGTCGGCCCGGCGCCCGGGGCCGGGTCCGGTCGGCGGGCCGGACCCGGCCCCGCCTCGTCACGCCGCGGGCTGCTGCTGGGTGACGCAGTGGATCCCGCCGCCGCCCGCGCCCAGGCTGTCGATGTTCAGCTTTTCGACGGTGCGGCCGGGGAACATCCGGGCCAGGGCGGCCCGGGCGGCACTGTCGGCCTTGGTGTCGCCGAACTGCGCCGCGATCACCGCGTTGTTGCACAGGTAGTAGTTGGCGTAGGAGCCGACGAAGTTGGGGTCGGTCGAGCGGATCAGGTTGTAGTCGGGCCCCTGGATCTGGCTGACCCCGAACGGAGTTCCCTGGGCGCTGGTGGAGGTGGTCAGGATCCGGTACTGCTGCCGTGCGTCGTTCGACCAGGCGTCGGTGTCGCTCGCCAGCGGCATCTGCACCGCGGCCGTCCCCGCGCCGAGGAAGCGGGAGGTGGCGTCCACGTGGTCGTCGGTGATGTCCTGGCCGGCGACACCGTTGAACCAGATCACCTTGGTGGCGCCGTAGGCGGCGCACATCGCGCTCTCGACCGCGGCCTGGGACATGCCGGGGTTGCGGTTGGCGTTGAGGATGCTGCTCCGGGTGGCCATCAGCGTCCCGGCCGCGTCCGTCTCGATGGCGCCGCCCTCGGCGACCAGCCCGGCGGCGGTGAACGGCAGGCCGAGGTAGGCGGCGACGCGCCCGGCGACCAGGGCGTCGTTGCCGTGCGGGTTCTGGTGGTTGCCCCAGCCGTTGAAGTTGAGGCCGATCGTGTCCAGGCCGCCCGCGCCGTCGGTGCGGAAGACCGGGCCGGTGTCGCGCATCCAGCAGTCGTCGACCGGGACGTCCCCGATGACGGTGACGGTCGAGCCGCACATCGACCGCGCCTTGGCCACACTGGCCGGGTTGGCGCACATGGTGACCGGCTCGTACTTCGCGATGGTTCTGGCGATGAGGGCGATGTTCGACTGGACACCGCCGAGCTTGTTGCGCCAGATGGTGCTGCTGTCCGGCCAGGCCATCCAGGTGCGGGTGTGCCGGACGGTGTCCAGCGGCACCCGGAAGCCCGCGGCGAGGCCGGCGCCGGCGGCGGCACCCGTGGCGGTGCGGCGGTGCGCCGCCTGGGCCGGCCCGCCGGTCGCGGCCGTCAGCGCGGTGCCGGCGACGACGATCCCGGCGGCCGTCAGGAACCGGCGGCGGCCGAGCCCCTCCGCGGCCGTCGTCTCGGTTCTGGAGCGGTCGTCCATCACTGCCTCCATGTCAACGTCCACTGCTTGTGCAGCAGTTGACCGAAAAGGTAAAACTGGCCAAGCGCTCGGTCAATACTTTGCGCAGCCATCGTTCCCGATGCGCCCCTGCGGCACTCCCCCGGTCGTTACAGTGACGGCCATGGCGACACAGGCGACAGGCACGGCCGCACGAACGGCCTCCGCGGCGGGCGGCCCCGGCCGGACCCGCGCTTCCGCCAAGGGCGAGCAGACCCGGGCCCGGCTGATCGCCGCGGCCCGCACCCTGCTCGCGGGCGACGGCGCCGGGCGGTTCACCACCCGCAACGTGGCCGCGCTGTGCGGGGTCTCGCACGGGATGTGCCACTACCACTTCGCGGACCGCACCGACCTGATCGTCGCGGTCGTGGCGGACATCCGGCCCGAGTGGATCACGCCGCTGGAGGAGGCGGTCGCCGGTCCCGGCGGCTACGCCGAGCGCTCCGAGCGGGTCCTGACGCTGCTCACCCGGCCCGAGAGCCCCGACCTGGCCCGACTGCACGCCGCCCTGCACTGGCTCGCCCTCAACGACGAACGCGTCCGCGCGAGCCTGGAGGCCGAGTACGCGCGCTGGCGGGCCTCCTTCGTGGGCCTGTTCCGCTGCCTGCTGGAGGAACGCGGCGACGGCGGCGACCCGGTCCCGCTCGGGGAGGCCTTCGCCGCCGCCGTGGACGGACTCGCCGCCATCGGGTCGCTGGACGGGACGGTGGACGCCGAGCGGGTGCTGCGGACCCTGCTGGAATCGCTGTCGTCCACCCCCCGGCCGTCCGGCGCCTGACGGTCCGCGGAGGGACCGCACGCCGCCCGGACCCGCGTCACCCGACCGTCCGGAGCCCGACCCTCCACAGCCCGATCCGCACGGCCCGCCCCCGCGCCGCCCGACCCTCCGCAGCCCGACCGGTCACGGGGTGGAGCCGGGCGCCACGGGCTGCTGCTGGGTGGCGCAGTGGATGCCCCCGCCGCCCGAGGCGATGTGGTTGATGCCGACCTGGGTGACCTTGCGGCCCGGGTGGAGATCGCCGAGGATGCCGGCCGCCCGGTCGTCGGTGGCCTGGTCCCCGAAGCGCGGGACGATGACGCCGCCGTTGCAGACGTAGTAGTTGATGTACGTGGCCAGGAAGTCCTTGCCCGCGCCCGGGATCAGGGCGGTGTCGGGCTCGGGGAGGTCGACCACCTTGAGCGTGCGGCCCTGGGCGTCCGTCTCCGTCTGCAGCACCTGCAGCGCCTGCGCGGAGGCGGTGGTCCAGACGTCCGGCGGGGCGTCGGCGGCGGGACGGTGCAGGACCACGGTGCCCGGCTCGGCGAAGCGGGCGAGGGCGTCGACGTGGCAGTCGGTGATGTCCTGCCCGGCGACGCCCTGGAACCAGATCACCTTCTCGACGCCGAGCAGGTCCTTGAGGCTCGCCTCGATCTGGTCGCGGGACTTGCCGGGGTTGCGGTTGCCGTTGACCCAGGAGCTCTCGGTGGCCATCAGCGTCCCCTCGCCGTCCACCTCGATGCCGCCGCCCTCGCCGGTGATCGGCGCCTGGATGCGGGTGATGCGGTAGTGGTCGAGGAGGTAGCGGGCGACCAGGCTGTCATTGGCGTGGGTCTGCTTGTCGCCCCAGCCGTTGAAGTTGAAGTCGACCCCGGCCAGCCCCTGCGGGCCGGTGACGAAGGTCGGGCCGGTGTCCCGGGCCCACAGGTCGTCGACCTTCAGTTCGAGCACCTCGACCGAGGAGCCGACGGCCTGCCGGGCCTGGGCCGCCTGGTCGGGGCGGGCCAGCAGGACGACCGGTTCGAAGCCGGCGATCGCCTGGGCCAGCCCCGCGATGTCCTGCCGGACCCCGGGCAGCTGGTCGCCCCACACCTCCTCCAGCGCCGGCCAGGCCATGAAGGTGCGGGTGTGCGGGCCGGACTCGGCCGGCATGGCCCACCCCCCGGCCGCCGGGCTCGTGGACGGGGCCGCGCCCGAAGCCGTACCGCTCCTGTCGGACTGCTCCTCCGATCCGCCGTCGGAGGAGCAGCCACCGGCCAGGGCCAGCGCGGCGAGCGCGGCCCCGGACCGCAGGAGTGAGCGGCGGGACGGCCGGGGGTGAGCCATGGGGCCTCGTTCCGGTTGGTGTCGGGGTTCGGCTCCGCAGGCTACTGACCGGAAGGTCAGATTCCGGCGCGGCGCGCACCCGCCGTTCGGGGGAATCCGCTCACGGCCCCTCGGCCCTCTCTTTCGGATCACGTCAGGCGGCCGCCTCCCGCTCGCGGCGCAGCCGGTGCTCGGTGCGGATGCCGGACCAGGCGGTGCAGGCCAGGCTGGCGGCGATGACGCCCTCGGCCCAGAAGAACGCCACGTAGTCGATCAGTGATCCGATCGGCGGCGACCCGGGGGCCGCGTTGCGCATGCCGATCAGGGCGAACAGGCTCGCCGCCATCCAGCCCAGGGAGGGCCAGACCAGCCCCTCGCGCTTGCGGTACAGCACCTCGGCGGCGCCGAGGACGGCCAGGGCGATGGCCCACATGGCCGCGATCATGAACCAGGAGAGGATGAAGGTGCTGCGGGACCGGGTGATCCGCGCCTCCAGGGTCACGGCACCGGAGCTCGCGGTGGTGACCTGCGGGCGCAGTACGAAGAACGGGTCGGTGTCGGTGAGGACCAGGCCGACCGGCACGGCCGCGCCCCCGCTGGTGGCGGTGAAGCCGGCCTCGGTGCGGTAGCGGTCGAACGGGTAGTCCGTCTTGGTGCCGTCGTACGTCCCCACCTGGACGAGCTGGGACGCCGCGGCCTCCCCCTCGGCCGCCCGGATGGTCACCCTGGGGGTGCCGGTGACGGTGATCTCGACGGGGCGGGCGAAGGTCTGGGAGTCCGGCCCGGCGGCGAACCTGCCGTGCGGGACGGGCGTGACGTAGAGGGTCAGCTGCTGGGCGGTCGGGTCCACGTCCTGGGCGGTGACGTCCAGTTCGATCCAGTCGGGCGTCGACGGGATCGCGAGTTCCCTGGTCTGTTCGCGGGTGTCGCGCTCGTTGAGGTACAGCCCGATCCCCGACCCGCAGAGGGTGATGACCACCGCCAGGACGGCGGCGAACCGCCAACGGCGGCGGGGGGCTCGGTGCGCGGCCCGGTCGGTCGCGCTGGTGTCGTCGGTGGTGACCTGCACGGTCGTCCTTCCTGCGGCGGTGGCGCCGGGCCGGCAGGTTCGCTGCCGCCCGGCGTCGCCCGCCGGTGTTGCTCGGTCGCCCCGGCCCGGCGGGTCCCACCACCTGCCGGGCCGGGGCCGTCTTACAAGGCGCGGCGCGCGGCGGCGATCCGGTCGGGATCCCAGCCGGGCCGGGGGACGGACTCCAGCAGCAGCCGGGTGTAGGCGTGCTGCGGGGAGTCCAGGACGTGGGCGGTGGGGCCGGATTCGACGATCCGTCCGTGGCGCATGACGACGACCTCGTCGGTCACGCAGCGGACGACGCCGAGGTCGTGGGTGATGAACAGGTAGCCGATGCCGGTCTGTTCGCGGATGTCGGCGAGCAGGTTCAGCACCTGCGCCTGCACGGACACGTCCAGGGCGGCGACCGCCTCGTCCAGCACCAGGACGGCCGGCTGGACGGCCAGCGCCCGGGCGATGGCGACGCGTTGGCGCTGGCCGCCGGAGAGCTGCCGGGGCAGCGCGTCGGCCGCCCGGGTGCCGAGGCCGACCTGGTCGAGGAGCTCCCGGATCCGGGCCTCGTGGTCGGTGCCGGGGAAGTGCAGCCGCAGGGTCTCGCGGAGCGCGGCCTCGACGCTGGTGCGCGGGTCCAGGGAGAGGTACGGGTCCTGGAAGACCATCTGGACCTCGCGGGCGCGGGCCAGCCGCTCGGCCCTCCCCCGCACCCGGCCGCCGCGGGCCCGGCCCCGGACGGCGACCCGCCCCTCGTCGGCCTGTTCGAGGCCGACGACGATCCGGGCGGTGGTGGTCTTGCCGGAGCCCGACTCGCCCACGATGCCGAGCGATCCGCCGGCGGCGAGGGTGAAGGTGACGTCGTCCACCGCCCGTACGGTGCCGAAGGTCCGGCACAGTCCGGTGACCTCCAGTACGGCCTCAGGCATCGGCGCGGCTCCCTTCGAGCGGGTGGTGGCAGGCGACCGGGAGCGCCACGGGGGTCTCCTCGCGGCACCGGGAGGTCGCGTACCGGCACCGCGCGGCGAACGCGCATCCGGTCAACTCCTGGCGCAGGTCCGGCGGTTGGCCGTCGATCGCGGCGAGGCGGCGGCTGTCGGACTCCAGCCCCGGGGTGGAGGCCAGCAGCGCGGCGGTGTAGGGGTGGCGGGGACTCTCGAAGAGCGCTGCGGCGGGGCCCGTCTCGGCGATCCGCCCGGCGTACATGACGTAGACGCGGTCGCTGATGGCGGCGGCGAGGCCGAGGTCGTGGGTGACGAACAGCAGGCCGGTGCCGAAGCGTCGGCGCAGCTCCCCGAGGAGTGCGATGACCTCGGCCTGGCTGGTGACGTCGAGCGCGGTGGTGGGCTCGTCGGCGAGCAGCAGGACCGGGTCGCCCATCAGCGCGGCGGCGATCATGACGCGTTGGAGCATGCCGCCGGACAGCTGCCCGGGGTGGCGGTTCAGCAGTTCCGGGCCGAGGCCGACGGCGTCGAGCAGTTCGGCGGCGCGCCGGTCGGCGTCCTCCCGGCCCATGGCGCCGGTGAGGCGGACGCTCTCGGTGAGGAAGTCGCCGACGCGGCGCAGCGGGTTGATGGCCGCCCGGGGGTCCTGGAAGATCATGGCGGCCCGGCCGGTGCGCAGGGCGCGCAGCCGGTCGGGGCCCATGGTCAGGACGTCCTCCCCGTCGACCAGGACGCTGCCCTCGGCGGTGGCGCCGGGCGGCAGCAGGCCGAGGGCGCTGCGGGAGGTGAGGCTCTTGCCGGAGCCGGACTCGCCGACCAGGGCGACGGTCTCCCCCGGGCCCACGGTGAGGTCGACGCCGTCGAGGACGGGCCGGGCGGTGCCGGGCAGGCGGAGCCGCAGGCCCCGGACGTCGAGGGCGTTCACACGCTGCTCCGGTTCGTGGCTGCTGCGGTTCATGGGGTCCTCCGGGCGACGCGGTCGGCCCAGCGCTCGCCGACGACGTTGAAGGCGACCACGGTGAGCACGATGAGGACGCACGGCAGGATCGCGGAGAGCGGGTAGCCGTGCTGGATCGCGGTCTGGCCGTCGAAGACCATCCGCCCCCAGTCGGGGGTGAGCGCGGGGACGCCGAGCCCGAGGAAGGAGAGGCCCGCGAGGTCCATCAGGGCGTAGCCGAAGTTGATCGTGGACTGGGCGAGGACGATCGGGGCGATGTTGGGCAGGACGTGCCGCAGGCAGATCTGCAGGGTGGAGTGGCCCTGAACCTGGTAGGCGCTGACGTACGGGCGGGACCGTTCGGCGAGGACGAGCGAGCGGGTGAGCCGGGAGACGTACGGCAGGTAGGCGACCGCCAGGGCGACGACGGGGGCGAGCAGGCCCTCCCCGTACACCGAGACGATCAGGATGGCGAGCAGCATGCCGGGGAAGGCGAAGACGAGTTCGGTGCTGCGGGACAGGACGGAGTCGAGCCAGCCGCCCCGCCAGCCCGCGGCCAGGCCGACGGCCACGCCCGCGACGGTGGAGAAGGCGACCACGCCGAGCGGGCCGAGCAGGGAGGTGCGGGCTCCGAGCAGGAGCCGGGAGAGGGTGTCGCGGCCGGCGGTGTCGACGCCGAGCAGGTGGTCGGGCGAGGGGCCGGCCAGGGCGTTGCCGAGGTCGACGGCGTTGGGGTCGTCCGGTGCGATCCAGGGGGCGAGCAGGGCGGCGAGCACCACCAGGGCGACGATGCCCAGGCAGGCCAGGTGGAGCGGGGCGCGGGCGGCCTTGAGGCGGCCGAGACCGGGCCGGCGGGCGAGGGCGACACTCATGCGTCGGACCTCCTCGTGCCGAGGGCGACCCGGGGGTCGACCAGCGGGTGGAGCAGGTCGACGACCAGGTTCACGGTCATGAACAGGGCGACGACGAGCAGGGAGATGGCCTGGACGGTCGGGAAGTCCTTGGTGGTGGTGGACAGTTCGAGGAGCTGGCCGATGCCGCCGACGCTGAAGGCCGACTCCACCAGGATCGTGCAGACCAGCAGGGTGGAGACGATCAGGCCGCCGGTGGTCAGCACGGTGCCCAGCGAGTTGCGGAACACGTGGCGGCGGATCACCTCGCGTTCGGGCACGCCCCGGCTGCGGGCGACGGTGACGTGCTCGCCCTCCAGGGCGTCCAGCATCGCCGAGCGGGTGACCCGGGCGAGCATCCCGATCAGGTACAGCGCGAGGGCCACCGCGGGCAGGGTGAGGTGCCACAGCAGGTCGGCGAAGCCGTCGCCGGTGCCGCTGGTGGGGAACCAGCCCAGCTTGACCGCGAACAGGCCCTGCAGCAGGACGGCCGCGACGAAGGAGGGGGTGCCGACGGCGAGCGTGGTGGAGAGCAGGATCGCCGAGTCGGTCGCGCCGCCGCGCACCGCGCCGATCCAGCCGAGCGCCAGACCGATGACGACGACCACCACCAGGGCCATGGCCACCAGCGTCAGGGTCGCCGGCAGGCGGTCGGCGAGCAGCGCGGAGACGTCGGTGCGGTAGGTGATGGAGCGCCCGAAGTCCCCCTGCAGCACCTGGCCGAGCCAGCGGAAGTACCGGACCAGGAACGGGTCGTCGAGGTGGTACTGGTCGTTGATCGCCTGCAGGGCGGCCGGCGAGGCCGACCGGCCCGACAGGAGGAAACTCGCCGGGTTGCCCGGCGCCAGGTACATCGCGCCGAAGACCACGAAGGAGGCGCCGAGCAGGGTCGCGGCCATCTCCGCCAGTCGCCGGGCGGCGAATCTCAGGAAGTTCACCGGGCGGCCCCCACGTCGGCGGCCCACGGGTAGTACATGTACGCGATGGTGGTGGGGGCGCCGGTGATGCGCTTGTTGAGGAAGACGGCGGTCGGCCACTCGGCGACCGGGATCCAGAGCAGCTGCTGGGAGGCGGTCTGCTGGAGCTTCGCCTCGATCGCGCCGCGCCTGGCCGGGTCGTACTCGGCGGTGGCCTGGTCGACGAGGTCGTCGTAGGCCTTGTCGCTGTACCCGGCGAAGTTCTGGTAGGCGCCGGTCCGGAAGTTGACGAGCAGGTCGAGCGGGTCGGTGATGGAGTCGTAGTACGTCTCCGGGAACAGGTCGATGCCCTCGCGCGCCTTGGGGTCGGTGAACAGCGCGGTGAAGGCGTTCGGGGCGATCGTCCTCAGCTGGACGTCCAGCCCGATCCTCGCCCCGGCGGCCTGGACGGCGGTGGCGAGCAGGGAGACGTCCTGGCCGATGGTGCTGGTGGCCATGACGATCGTCCGGCCGCTCGCGCCGGCCTCCTTGACCAGGGCCTTGGCCTTGTCGATGTCCTGCGCCGTGGGGGTGAGGCCGTCGAAGGCCGTCCTGCGGACGTCGTCGGGGGCCGCGCCCCAGGCCGCCCTGGTGGTGAGGGAGCCGGTGACGGTGCCGGCGCCGGAGAGGCCGGCCTTGACGAAGCCGGAGCGGTCGAGGGCCAGGGACAGGGCCTGGCGGACGCGCAGGTCGCCGAGCGGGCCGTGCATGCTGGTGACGTTGACGTTGACGGTGCTCAGGCCCTCGCCGAAGTAGAGCGTGCCCGGGCCGTCCTTCTTCAGCCGGTCGTAGCTCTCGGTGGGGATCAGGTAGCCGCCGTCGACGTCCCCGGTGAGCATCGCGTTGGTGCGGGCGGACGCGTCGGTGAGGAAGCTGAAGACGACCTTCCCGGCCTTGGCCCTGGTGCCCCAGTAGCCGTCGAAGCGCTGGAGTTCGATCGACTGGCCCTTGGCCCAACCGCCCAGCTTGAAGGGGCCGGTGCAGTCGAGGCCGCCGCTGGTGCCGTAGTCCTTGCCGGCCGCCTCCACCCCGGCCCTGGCGGCGACCACGCCGGCGGCCGTCGCCATGTACTGGGGGAACTGGGAGTCGGGCTGCTTGAGCTTGACGGTGACCTGGAGCGGGCCGGTCGCGGTGACGGAGTCGACGTTCTGGAACACCTGCGCCCAGGCGGAGGCGTTGTCCGGGTTGGTCTGCCGGCCGAGGCTGTACACGACGTCGTCGGCGGTCATCACCGTGCCGTCGTGGAAGTGCACGCCGGCCCGCAGGTCGTAGACCCAGGTGGTCGGGTCGGGGCTGGACGCCTTCTCGGCCAGGCCGGGGGCCAGGGTGAGCTGGGGCGTCCAGCGCATCAGGCTCTCGCAGACGTTGGCGAGCACGGTGTTCTGCGGGTAGTCGAAGGCCTGGACGTAGTCCAGGGTGGGCGGTTCGGCGTAGGTGGCCCAGGTGAAGGAGTCGAGCTCGCCCTTGGCCGCCGGGGTGTCGGCGGAGAGCTGTACGGCCGACCCGCCCGCGCCGCGGGGCGGGCCGGAGCAGGCGGCGACCAGGGCCGCGGCCGAGAGCAGGGCGGTGGCGAGGACGAGCCGCCGCCGGGCCGCGGTGCGTCTCGCGGGCGCGGTGGGAGTCATGAGGGTTTTCTCCGTTCGCTGGCGAGGGTCAGGCGCGAGCAGCCGCGGACGGCGTGGCGGTGGTCTGCGTGGCATCGGCCTGCGTGGCGGTGGCCTGCGTGGCGGCCGGGATCTGCTGGGTGATGCAGTGGATACCGCCGCCGCCGTAGGCGATCACCCGGGCGCGCACGCCGACGACCTTGCGGTCCGGGTAGGCGGCGGCCAGCACGGCCAGCGCCGCCGCGTCCTCGGGGTGGTCGGCGACCGGCACCACGACGCCGCCGTTGGCGAGGTAGAAGTTCAGGTAGCCGACCTCCACCTCCCGGCCGTCGACCTCGACGAAGGCGGCCTGCGGCAGGTCGACGATCTCGAAGGGCCGGCCCTGGGCGTCCGTGGAGTGCTCCAGCACGGCGCGGTTGGCCCGCATCCGCACGTAGTCCGGGTGGTCGGGATCGGCCGGGAGCTGCACCACGACCTTGCCGGGGGCGACGAAGGCGCAGACGCCGTCGACGTGCCCGTCGGTCTCGGTGTCCAGCGCCCCGCCGTACGGCAGCCAGACGATCGTGGTGACGCCGAGCCGGGCCTTCAGCTCGGCCTCGATCTCCTGCCGGGTCATCTCCGGGTTGCGGTTGGGGTGGAGCAGGCACTGCTCGGTGGTGATCAGCGTGCCCTCGCCGTCGACGGTGATCGCACCGCCTTCGAGGATCATCTCGGAGCGGATCGCCGGGGTGCCGAGGTGCTCCAGCAGCAGGCCGCTGATCCGGTCGTCGGCGTCCCAGGGGCTGTGCTTGCGGCCCCAGGCGTTGAAGCGGAAGTCCACGCCGGCCCGGCGGCCGTCGCCGTCGAGGACGAAGATCGGCGCGGAGTCGCGGAACCAGGAGTCGTCGGTGGGGAGTTCGACGACGGTGATGCCGGTGCCGGTGCCGGTGCCCGTGCCGCAGTGGGCGCGCGCCTCGTCGCCGTGGCCGGGCGGGGCCACCATGGTGACCGGCTCGAACTCCGCGATGGCGCGGGCGACCGCCGCGTACTCGCGCTTCACCTCGGCCAGGGTGTCGCCCCACAGGTCCGGGCGGACGGGCCAGGCCATCAGGCAGCCCTCGTGCTCGGTCCACTCCGCGGGCATTCGGTACGTCACGGGAAACCTCTTCTGGTCGGTCCCCGGCCGGCCCGGCGCGTTCGGGGCGCGGGCCGGTCGAGGGGGAGGGTGGTGGGAGCGGAAGGATCCCCGGCGGCCCGCCTCCGTGGGGTACCGGACGGGCCGCCAGGGGGTCTCAGAGCGCCGGCGGGACGGCCGGCTGGGACTGGGTGGCGCAGTGGATGCCGCCACCGCCGGAGGCGATGGTGTCGATGTTCAGCTGGACGACGTCGCGGCCGGGGAACTCGGCCCGCAGGATCGCGTAGGCCCGGGCGTCGGCGTCGGCGTCGCCGAACTGCGGGACGAACACGGCGCCGTTGGCGACGTAGAAGTTGGTGTAGCTGGACAGGAAGTCCTTGCCGCGGCCGCGGATCCGGGCGCGGTTCGGGCCGGGGAGTTCCACGACGGTCAGCGGGCGGCCCTGGGCGTCGGTCGCGGTCCGCAGGACCTGCTTGGCCTGCTCGTAGACGTCGATCCAGATCCGGTCGGTGCCGGGGCCGGGCCGGTCGAGGAGCACCCGGCCGGGCGCGGTGAAGCGCGCCAGGCAGTCGATGTGGTAGTCCGTGATGTCCTGGCCCGCCAGACCGGCCAGCCAGATCACCTTGTCCATCCCGAGCGACGCCTTCAGGGCCTGTTCGACCTGGTCCTGGGACATCCCGGGGTTGCGGTTGGGGTTCACCAGCGAGCTGACGGTGGCCAGCAGGGTGCCCTGGCCGTCCGTCTCCAGGGCGCCGCCCTCGCCGACGAAGGGGGCCCGGACGCGGTCGACGCCGTACTCGGCGAGGAGGGCGGCGGCGACCGCGGCGTCCTCGGTGTAGCGCTGGTAGTAGGGGGTGCCGGTCTTGCCCCAGCCGTTGAAGTTGGTGTCGACGCCGGCGACGGCGCCCGGTGCGACCACGAAGGTCGGGCCGAAGTCGCGGATCCACAGGTCGTCGTTGGAGATCTCGACCACGGTGATCGCGTGGTAGGCGCCGGGGCCGCAGTAGTAGCGCGCGTCGGCGGCCTGGCCGGGGCGGGCGACCACGACGACGGGCTCGTAGCGGGAGATCTCGTACGCGACGCGGGCGATGTCGTCGCGGACCGCCGAGAGCTGGGTCCGCCAGATCGAGGACAGGGCCGGCCAGGCCATGAAGGTGCGGTCGTGCCGGTCGCTCTCGGCGGGCATCCGCAGCCGCGTGGTGCTGCCCGCCGCGGCCGGGGCGACGGCGTCCGCCGCGGCGGGGGCACCTGGCGGGCCGGCGGTCGCGGCCCGGGCGGTGGCCGGAAGGGCCGTCCCCAGGGCGATCAGGGGTACGGCGGCGGCGCCCAGCCGGAGCAGGCCGCGTCGTGAGGGTGTGGGGGTGTGCATGGCGCTCCCTGGATGACGTGGGAGGTGGGGGGTTGCCCCGCATCCTCTACCGTACTGAAAATTCAGTCAAGCTTTTGATGCAGGACTCCTCGAAAACCCTGAAACGATCATCAGGCAGCTGGCCCGACCAGCCGAGGAGCACATAGAGTGGGCGCCCATGTCGGACCGTCGGACAGAAATACTCAAGGCCGCCACCAGGGTCATCGCCCGGCGCGGCGTACGCGGACTACGGGTGGGCGAGCTGGCGAGCGAAGCCGGGGTGTCCACCTCGTTGATCTACTACCACTTCACCGACCGGGCCGGCCTGCTGCGCCGGACGCTCGACTTCATCAGCGACCGCGCCGACCACTACACCGCCGAACCGGACCCGGTGCCCCGGACCGAGGACCCCCGCGCCGACCTGGAACAGGTGCTGCTCCTGGAGCTCCAGGACACCGTCGAAGTACGGGAGAACAGCACCGCCTGGGGCGAGTTGAGAGCCACCGCGGTCTTCGACCCGGAGCTTCGCGAGGACCTCGCGCGAACCACCCACACCTGGGTGCACGACGTCGCCGAACTGCTCGCCCGGGCCGATCCGGGCGGTACCGCGCCGGCGCACGCGGCGGCCGCCGAACGGCTGACCGCACTCGTCGAGGGCCTGAGCGTGCGCTGGCTCAGCGGCTCGCTGCCGGTCGAGCACGCCCGCCGCCTGCTGCGCGGGGCGATCGAGGCGGAGCTGGGCGACCCCCGGTGAGGCGCCGGGGGCGGCGGGGACGCCGGGACCGGCGGGGCCCCGGACGAGCCGGCGGCGACGGATTCGGCCAATCCTGACGGAACCTCTAAACTCTGCGAGGCCGTGCCCGCCGCACGCCGCTTCCGCGGCCGTCGGGCCCCGCGCGCCCGAGTCCCCGACCGCCGACGTCCCGACCGCCGACACCACCGACCGCCGACGTCCCGACCGCCGACGTCCCGACCGCCGAGAGAGGCAGCCCGCATGTCCGCTGACCGATCCCCTTTCGCCCTCCAGCCGGTCTTCCAGGAGCTGACCCCGGACGACCCGCGCGAGGTCGGCGGCTACCGGCTGTACGCGCGGCTCGGGGCCGGCGGCATGGGCCGGGTCTACCTCTCCTACACCCCCGGCGGGCGGCCGGTCGCACTCAAGGTGGTGCGGCCCGAACTGGCCGAGGACCCGGAGTTCCGCGCCCGGTTCGCCCAGGAGGTGGCCAGCGCCAGACGCATCCACGGACTGTTCACCGCCCAGCTCGTGGACGCCGGCGTGGAAGCCGCCCCGCCGTGGCTCGCCACCACGTACGTGCCGGGCCCGTCCCTGCAGCAGGTGGTCCGGCGCTTCGGCCCGCTCCCCGAACGGACCGTCCTGCTGCTGATCGCCGGCATCGCCGAGGCGCTGCAGGCGATCCACGCCACCGGGGTGGTGCACCGCGACCTCAAACCGGGCAACGTGCTGATCGCCCCGGACGGCCCCCGGGTGATCGACTTCGGCATCGCCCGGGCCGCCGACGCCACCGCGCTCACCGGCACCGGGCTGCGCATCGGCTCGCCCGCCTACATGGCGCCCGAACAGGCGATGGGCCGGCCCGCGACCCCGGCCACCGACGTGTACGCCCTCGGCGCCCTCGCCGTCCACGTCGCCGGCGGCAACCCGCCCTTCGGCGACGGGCCGGACCCGTCGACGCTCTACCGGACCGTCCACGAGGAGCCGGACCTCACCCCGGTCCCGGCGGGCCTGCGCGAGCTGCTGCTGCACTGCCTCGCCAAGCGGCCCGAGGACCGGCCGACCACCGCCGAGGTGATCGCCGCCGCCCGGAGCCACCCGGCGGTCGGCGGGCACCTCAGGTTCGGCGACGACTGGCTGCCGCACCGTCTGACCAGCCAGATGACCCGGCACGCCGAACTGCCGCAGGTGCCGGCCGAGGCCGAGCGGGGTGATTCCGGCGGGCAGGGCGGCATCGGTGATCCGGGCGGTTCCGGCGGGCAGGGAAGTTTCGGTGATCCGGGCGACCGGACGGACGGGCCGGGCTGGGCCTCGGCCCGTACGGTCCTCGCCCCGGTGGCCGTCCCGACCCCCACCGTCGTCGCGTCCGGGCCGCTGCCGGAGCCCGCCGCGGCCTCCGGGCGGGTGCCGGCGCCCTCGGCGTCCGGCTCCGTCCCGGTGCCCTCGGCCGGGGGCGGCCCGGCGGGGCGCACCCGGGCCGGAGGAGGCCGCAGAGGGGCCCTCGGACGAACGGCGCTGATCGCCGCCGTGGCCCTGACCGTCGGCGCCGCGGCGGCGGTGTTCCTGCTCGACGACCCGGACCAGGTGGAGGCCGCCACCGAGGAGGCTCCGGTGTCCGGCACCGCCGCACCGGTCACCCCGGCCCCGCCCGGCCCGTCGGCCCCCACCGGATCCCCGTCCCCCACCCGGTCGGCCCCGACCGCGCCGACCGCTTCCGCACCGCCGCCCGTCACCGACTACGCCGCCGTCTACCGCGGGGTCGAGCTGACCTCGGCGGACTCCTCCTACGAGTTCGACCTCGCCACCGGGACCGTCGTCCCGGTCGACAGCGCGATCTGGTACGTCGGCCGCGGCGACGGCGAGTTCCTCGTCCCGGAGGCCGCCGACACCTTCATCGGCCGGGACGCCGGCCTGGGCGTCGCCGACTGCCTCAAGGGGCTCGGCGCCCGGCCGGCCGGGCGGGTGCCGTTCGGCGCCGTCGGACCGCGCGGCGCGTTCTGCGTCCGGTCCGCGGACGGCCGGGACCTCGCCGTGGTCCGGGTGCTGTCGACCGCCGGCGCGGACGGGCCGGTCAGGGTGTCCCTGGACCAGTACCGCCGCAACGGCTGAGAGCCGCCGCTCCCGCACCGACTGGTGGGGAGCGGCGGCTCTCGGACGTCCCGGGCGGTACGCGGCCGACGGGACGGTCAGGGGTGCCGGGCCGGTTCGGCCGGACCGCCGCCGGACGGACCGCCGCCACCGGAGGGGGCCGTGCCTGACCGGCCGGTGCCTGACGCGGCTCCACCCGGCTGGGTCCCGCCGGATGGGGCACCGCCGGACTGGCCCTCGCCCGCCGGGGCACCGCCGGGCGGGGCCGCCTCCTCCCGCAGGGCCGCCGTCTCGGACTTCAGGATCCGCATCGACTTCCCCAGTCCGCGCGCCATGTCGGGCAGCTTCTTGGAGCCGAACAGCAGCACCAGCACGGCCACCGTCACCAGCACGTGCCAGGGTTCCAGACCATTGCGCAGCATCGCCGCCTCACCCGGCCTTTCATCGTCGTGACCGGGCCGTCCGTTCGGCGGCCCGGTCGTCTCGGGGTGGTTTGGGTGACTTCACCGTAAAGCTTGACTGATTTTTCAGTCAATGCGAGAGTTCAGTCTCGGTGATGCCGGACGACCCCGTCCACCGGGACGACCTCGTCCACCGCCCAACCGGCGCCGCGCGACCGCTCCCCCGGAGCCCGCCCCTCCCGCCGAACCGGAACCACCCCCAGCCCCACCGGAGTCCAGCGTGTCCCAGCCCTCCCTCGCCCGCCGCACGGTACTGCGCTCGCTCGCCGGCGCCGGCGCCATCGCCCTCGGTGCGACCGCCTGCGCCGCCTCCGGCGACGACCCGGCCGACTCCGCGGCCCCGACGGCCTCCGGCACCCCCGGCCAGGCGCCGACGCAAGCGCCCGCACAGCCCCCCGCGTCCACCCCCGCCCCGGCACCCGCCCGCGGACGCCGGCTCGGCGGCGAGTGGGAGAAGCACGAGCGGACCTTCATGGCCTGGCCCGCCTCCGAGAACGTCTGGGGCGAGCAGCTCGGGGCAGTCCGCCGGGACATCGCCTCGGTGGCCAGGGCCATCGGCGAGCGCGAACCGGTGGTCCTGCTCGTCCGCCCCGGCCAGGAGGCCTCGGCCCGCAACGCCTGCGGCTCGGACGTCGAGCTGCTCTCCGTCCCCGTCGACGACCTGTGGGCCCGCGACACCGTCCCGGTCTTCGTGGAGGAGGGCGGAAAGGTCCAGGGCGTCGACTTCAACTTCAGCGGCTGGGGCGGAAAGCAGGAGCACACCAACGACGGCCGGATCGCCCGCACCGTCCTGGAGAAGTACGGGATCGAACGGATCGAGACCCCGGTCACCGCCGAGGGCGGCTCCTTCGAGACCGACGGCGAGGGCACGCTGCTGGTCACCGAGAGCTCCGTGGTCAACGAGAACCGCAACCCGGGCCGCACCCGCGACGAGATCGAGGCGGAACTCAAGCGGGTGCTGGGCCTCACCAAGGTGATCTGGCTCGCGGGCGTCAAGGGCAAGGACATCACCGACGCCCACGTCGACTGCCTCGCCCGCTACGCCGCCCCCGGGGTCGTCCTGCTGGACCGGGCCTTCCCCGGCACCCCGCCGGACGTCTGGTCCCGCTCGGCCGACCAGGCCCGCGCCGTCCTCGCCGAGGCCACCGACGCCGCCGGCCGGAAGCTCAAGGTGATCGAGATCGGCCAGCCCGACCCGGACCGGATCACCGGCCGGGGCGACGCCTTCGTCTCCTCGTACATGAACTTCTACATCGGCAACAAGGGCGTCTACCTGCCGAAGTTCGGTGACGCCAAGGCCGACGGCCACGCCCAGGAGGTCTTCAGGGACCAGTTCCCGGGCCGCGAGATCGTCCCCCTGCCGATCGACACCATCGCCGGCGGCGGGGGCGGCATCCACTGCGCCACCCACGACCAGCCCGCCGGCTGACCCCGCCGTCCCGCACCCGTCCCCCTCTGTCCCCCTCTGTCCCGCACCGTCCCGCACCGTCCCGCACCGAGGGAGAAGGGAACCCCTGTGCAGCTGACCCCCACCGAACGCGACCGGCTGCTGATCTTCACGGCCGCCGAACTCGCCCGCGCCCGCCGCGCCCGCGGCCTGCGGCTCAACGTCCCCGAGGCCGTGGCACTCATTTCGGACACCGTCTGCGAGGCCGCCCGCGACGGCCTCCGGCTGGCCGAGGCCGTCCGGCGGGGACGCTCCGTCCTCGCCGCCGACGATGTGCTGCCCGGCGTCCCCGACCTGGTCACCGAGATCCAGGTCGAGGCCGTCTTCGAGGACGGCACCCGGCTCGCCGTCATCGCCGACCCGTTCGGCGGCGGCACCCTCGGCGCGGCCGCGCCGGGCGCCGTCCTCCACCACGGCGACCCCGGCGACGGCACGAGCGGCCACGGCCACGGCGACGGCCGCACCGCGCCCGGGCCGGAGCCCGTGCACACCCTTACCGTGCGCAACACCGCGGACGTGCCGATCTCGGTCACCTCGCACTTCCACTTCTTCGAGGTCAACCCTCGGCTCGCCTTCGACCGCGCCGCCGCCTACGGCACCCACCTCGCGGTACCGGCCGGCTCCTCGGTGCGCTTCGACCCCGGCGCCACCGTCGAGGTCGACCTGGTGCCGATCGGCGGCGAGCGCGTCGCGATCGGTTTCGCGGGGCTCGTGGACGGCCCGCTGGACTCGCCGCGGGCACGGCAGGAGGCCCTGCGCCGGGCGGCCGAGCAGGGCTACCTCGGAGCGGCCGAACAGGGCCGCTCCGGAGCCGCCGAACAGGGCCGCCCCGGAGCAGTCGACGACGGGCAGGAGAACCAGCCGTGAGCAGCAGCATCGAAGCGTCCGATTACACCGCCGTGCACGGCCCGCGCGCCGGGGACCGGGTCCGGCTCGGCGACAGCGGTCTGGTCGTCCGGGTCGAATCCGACTCCCAGCGGCCGGGCGACGAGTTCCTCGTCGGCTTCGGCAAGACCGCCCGCGACGGCCTGCACCTCAAGGCCGCCGCCGTCCGGGACACCTGCGACCTCGTCATCAGCAACGTGCTGGTGATCGACGCGATCCAGGGCATCCGCAAGACCTCGATCGGCATCCGGGAGGGCCGGATCGCCTCCATCGGGCGGGCCGGCAACCCGGACACCCTGGACGGCGTGGACGTGGTCGTCGGCACCGGGACGGCCATCGTCTCCGGCGAGGGCCTGATCGCCACCGCCGGCGCCATCGACACCCATGTCCACCTGATGTCCCCGCGGATCATGGAGGCCTCGCTGGCCTCCGGCGTCACCACCGTCATCGGCCAGGAGTTCGGCCCCGCCTGGGGCGTCGGCGTCAACTCGCCCTGGGCACTGCGCCACGCCTTCAACTCCTTCGACGCCTGGCCCGTCAACATCGGCTTCCTGGGCCGCGGTTCGTCCTCCCACCCCGCCCCGCTCGTCGAAGCCCTCGCCGAGGGCGGGGCCTGCGGCTTCAAGGTCCACGAGGACATGGGCGCGCACACCCGCGCCCTGGACACCGCGCTGTCCGTCGCCGAGGCCCATGACGTCCAAGTGGCCCTGCACACCGACGGGTTGAACGAGTGCCTCTCGGTCGAGGACACCCTGAGCGTCCTCGACGGGCGGACCATCCACGCCTTCCACATCGAGGGCTGCGGCGGCGGGCACGTCCCCAACGTGCTCAAGATGGCCGGCGTGCCGAACGTCATCGGCTCCTCCACCAACCCCACCCTGCCCTTCGGGCGGGACGCGGTGGCCGAGCACTACGGCATGATCGTCTCCGTCCACGGTCTCAAGACCGACCTGCCCGGCGACGCCGCGATGGCCCGCGACCGCATCCGGGCCGGCACCATGGGCGCCGAGGACGTCCTGCACGACCTCGGGGCCATCGGCATCACCTCCTCCGACGCCCAGGGCATGGGCCGGGCCGGCGAGACGGTGCGCCGCACCTTCGCCATGGCCGGCAAGATGAAGGCGGAGCGCGGCCCGCTGGAGGGCGACGGCCCGGACGACGACAACGAGCGCGTGCTGCGCTACATCGCCAAGCTCACCATCAACCCGGCCATCGCCCACGGCCTCTCCCACGAGGTCGGCTCCATCGAGATCGGCAAGCTCGCCGACATCGTGCTGTGGCAGCCGGCCTCCTTCGGCGCCAAGCCGCAGCTGGTCCTCAAGGCGGGCTTTCCCGCCTACGGCGTCACCGGTGACCCCAACGCCGCCACCGAGACCTGCCAACCGCTCGTCCTGGGGCCCCTGTTCGGCGCTCACGGCGCCACGCCGGCCGACCTCTCCGTCGCCTTCACCAGCCGCGCCGCCGCCGAGTCCGGCACCCGGGACCGCCCCTACGACACCATGACCACCCGGCGCCGCCGCGTCGCGGTCCGCCACACCCGCGGGATCGGCCCGCGCGACATGGTCCGCAACACCCGCCTCGGCGAGGTCCTCGTCGACTCGCGCGAGGGTCTCGTCACCCTCGACGGCACGCCGCTGCGGTCCTCCCCCGCCGAGGAAGTCCCGCTGAACCGGCTGTACTTCCTCTGAGCCGCCCGCACTCCGCCGGCCTCCGTCGGGCAGCCGCCCGCCGTCCGAAGAGGGCCCGCACGGCGTCGCCCCGGGCGCCCTCGTGCCCGGGGCGGCGCCGTGCGCGGTGCCGTCAGTAGGTGACGATGCCCGGGTCGGAGAGGCCGGGGGCGCCGGTCTCGACGTGGCCGGCGAGGCGGCGCACGAAGTCGGCGGTCGCGCCCGAAGTGACGGTCACGTCGTACCAGTTGCGGCAGGCGCTCAGGTCGACGGTGCACGTGACGGTCGCACCCCGGCGGACGGTGAGGGCCTGCGGCGTGCCGCCGTAGGCGTTGGTGAGGGTCAGCACGACGTCCGCGGCGCCCGCGTTGGTGAGGGTGAGGTCGAGGTTGCCGGTGGTCGCGTTGTGGCGGGCGGCGACCTCGGGCCCGGCGGTCTTGCCGGGGTTGCGGAAGCGGCGCAGGAAGCCGTTGGGGCCGAACACGGTGAGGTCCGTGACGCCCTTGGAGTACGTGGTGTTCCAGGCGTCCGCGATCGTCCGGCCCGCCTCCGTGGTGTACGTCCACGGACCGTCGGTGCGGTTGGGCGAGGTCACCAGGAACTGGGCGCCCGCCGCCGCGCCCGCGCTGAAGGTGAGGCGGTACTTGCCCGCGGCGGTGTCGGCCGCCCCGTCCACGTACGGCGCGTACGCCAGCGGGCGGGTGGGCTTCGCGCCCGCCTCCTGCTTCGGCATGGTGCCGGTGGCGGGCGGGGCGGGCACGTAGTCCGGGTGGCGGTTGCGGTCCGCCGGGGCGTAGCCGGCCGTCGAGGGGAGCGCCGCCGCGGTCGTGTTCGACGCGGTGAAGTCGAAGGCGGAGGTCAGGTCGCCGCAGATGGCGCGCCGCCAGGGCGAGATGTTGGGCTCCTGGACGCCGAAGCGGCGCTCCATGAAGCGGATGATCGAGGTGTGGTCGAAGGTCTCCGAGCAGCTGTAGCCGCCGGTGCTCCAGGGCGAGACGACCAGCATCGGGACCCGCTGGCCGAGCCCGTACGGTCCGGCCGAGTAGCCGATGCCGCCGCCGAAGTAGTCGGCGGTGGTCGCCACGGTGGACAGGCCCTGCGAGGCGGAGGAGGGCGGGAACGGCGGCACGACGTGGTCGAAGAAGCCGTCGTTCTCGTCGTAGGTGATGAACAGCGCCGTCCTGGCCCACACGTCGGGGTTGGACGTCAGCGCGTCCAGCACCTGGGAGACGTACCAGGCGCCGTAGTTGGCGGGCCAGTTGGGGTGCTCGGTGAAGGCCTCGGGGGCGGCGATCCAGGAGATCTTCGGCAGGGTGCCGGCCTGCACGTCGCGCCGCAGGTGGTCGAACAGGCCGTCGCCCGCCTTGGCGTTGGTGCCGGTGCGGGCCTTGTCGTACAGCGGGTCGCCCGGCTTGGCGTTGCGGTAGTTGTTGAAGTAGAGCAGCGAGTTGTCGCCGTAGTTCCCGCGGTACGCGTCGCCGATCCAGCCCCACGAGCCGGCCGCGTCCAGTCCGTCGCCGACGTCCTGGTAGATCTTCCAGGAGATCCCGGCCTTCTCCAGCCGCTCGGGGTAGGTCGTCCAGCTGTAGCCGGCCTCCTGGTTGCCGAGGACCGGACCGTTGCCGGCGACCCCGTTGCCGGTGCAGCCCGTCCACATGTAGTAGCGGTTCGGGTCGGTGGAGCCGATGAACGAGCAGTGGTAGGCGTCGCAGATGGTGAACGCGTCGGCGAGCGCGTAGTGGAAGGGGATGTCCTGGCGGGTCAGGTAGGCCATCGTGGTGGCGGTCTTGGCGGGCACCCACTGGTCGTACTTGCCGCTGTTGAAGGCCTTGTGGCCGCCGGCCCAGTCGTGGTTGAGGTCCTGGACGAACTGCATCCCGAGGTCGCTGACCTGGGGCCGGAACGGCAGCACCTCCCGCTTGAGGCCGTCCGTCTGGTGCCACACCGAGCTGCCGCTCGGCAGGGTGACCGGGCGGGGGTCGCCGAAGCCCCGGACGCCCTTCAGCGCCCCGAAGTAGTGGTCGAACGAACGGTTCTCCTGCATCAGCACGACGATGTGCTCGACGTCCTGGAGGGTGCCGGTGCTCCCCTGCGGGGCGATGGACGCGGCGCGCGCGATGCTCTGCGAGAGCGACGAGAACGCGACGGTGGCACCGGCGAGTTGGAGGAAGCGACGACGATTCAGCTCTGCCATGGGTGGATTGACCTCAGCATGTCAGGAGGGTGGAGGACGGCGCCCCCAAGGACAGCGCGCGCGGGGTACCAACCGGCGGCCCGTTCATGACCGGCCGCCGTACGGCAGACGAACGCATCAAGTTGTACGGACAAGGTGTGAATCCGCTTCCGTGCGCCGCGAAGTCCACCAGCGCGCCCCGGTGCGAAGGGTGCGCAGGTGGTGCGCCGGACCGCAGACTGGGTCCCGACCCCTCACCGGAGGAACGACGATGCCCACCGCCAGCCGACCACCGGCCCCTCCCGTCGCACCCGGACGGCTCCCGCTGATCGGCCACGCGCTCGCACTGTGGCGGCGTCCGCTGGAGTTCCTCGACAGCCTCACCGCCTACGACCCGATCGTGGCCACCCACCTCGGCCCGAAGCCCAGCTATGTGCTGACCGGCCCCGACCTGGTCCACCGCGTACTGGTCACCGAAGCGGCGAACTACGCCAAGGGCCGCTCCTTCGACAAGCTCCGCCCCTACCTCGGGAACGGACTCGCCACCTCCGAAGGGGCCTTCCACCTCCGCCAACGGCGCCTGGTGCAACCGGCGTTCCACCACCAGCAGATCGCCCACTACGTCGACACCATGGCGCGGCTGGCCGCCGAGCGCGCCGACTCCTGGCGGCCCGGTCAGGTGGTCGACGTCACCCGGCAGATGCTGGAGCTGTCCCTCGCCATCGTCACCTCGACGCTGTTCTCCACCTCCCTCGACGCCTCCGCCGCCGCCGAGATCCGCCACGCCATGCCCGTCGTCCTGCACGGCATGTACACCCGGGTGCTGGACCCCACGAACCTGTGGCACCGGCTCCCCACACCGGGCAACCGCCGCCTCGCCGACGCCCACGACCGGCTGCGCCGCGCCATCGACCACCTGATCCACGCCGACCGGGCCGACCGGGCCGACCGGGCCGACCGCACGAGCGGGCGACCGGACCTGCTGTCGATGCTCCTGCAGGCCCGGGACGCCGACAGCGGCGAGGCCATGACCGACCGCCAGCTCCACGACGAACTCATCACCCTGCTGGTGGCCGGCACCGAGACCGCCGCCGGCGGGCTCGCCTGGCTCTTCCACGAACTGGGCCGGCACCCGCACCTCGACCGGCGACTCCACCAGGAGCTGCACGACCACGCCGTACTCCCCCTCACCGCCGACCAGTTGCCCCGGCTCGGCCACACCCGTCGCGTCGTCGACGAGGCCCTTCGGATGCGCAACCCCGGAGGCATCACGATCCGCCGCGCGATCACCGACGTCGAACTCGGCGGCTACCGCTTCCGCGAAGGCACCGAGTTCATCTTCAGCGCCCTCGTCCTCCACCGGAACCCCCGGCACTTCCCCCATCCCCTGCGCTTCGACCCCGACCGCTGGCTGCCCGACCGGCCCCCCGCCCCGCGCGGCGCGTTCGTCCCCTTCGGCGCCGGCCACCACCTGTGCATCGGGGAGGCCTTCGCGCGCACCGAGATGCTGACCGTGGCCGCGACCGTGGCGAGCCGCTGGCGGCTGACGCCCGCCCCGGGAGCACGGGTCCGGGGCGTCATGACCAGCACCAACCACCCCGACAACCTCCTCATGACGGTGGAACCGCGCCCAGAAGCCGACTGAACCACCCGCACCGACCGGAAGCCGACCACCCCGAACGGCGGGCCCGGTGCGCGGCGATCAGGTCGCGGTACCAGCCGTACGAGGCCTTCGGGGTGCGGTGCCGCGTCGCGAAGTCGACGTGGACCAGGCCGAAGCGCTGGCGGTAGCCCTCGGCCCGTCGAACAGCCTGTCGTTCCATCCGTGACGGTACTCTGCCAAGCCGTCGAGGAGAAGGTCGGCAAGCCAGCCGGAGGTACGGACCGGTGACGGGCAGCGCTGGCCGAAGCGCCGCCGCGTCACGGCGCGCGTGCGGTGCCGCCCGGCTCAGAGCCAGCCGCGACGGCTCGCCTGGACGCCGAGCTGGAAGCGGGTCCGCGCGCCGAGCAGCTCCTGGAGACGGGTGATGCGGCGGGCCACCGTCCGCTCGCTGACGCCGAGTTCGCGGGCGATCGACTCGTCGGTCAGGCCACCGCTGAGAAAGCTGAGGAGCCGCCGGTTCTCGGCGGTGGCAGTCGTCGCGAGATCGTCCCCCGTCTCGGCGGCGGGCAGCGGGACGGCGATCTGCCAGAACGACTCGAAGATGCCGATCAGCGCGTCGAGGAGGTCCGACCGCTGCACGAGGATGTGGTGGCGGCGGTCCCAGTCGCTCGCGGGAGGACACACCAGGGCGAAGCGGTCGTCGCACACGGCCATGTTCAGCGGAACGTCGGGAAAGACCCGTGCTCGCTCGCCGAGTTCCACGGAAGTCCGGACGGCCGCCCTGGCGGCCCGGTCGCGCAGGACGTGGGATCCGTAGACGACCGAACACGTGACGCCGCGCGCCAGGGCGTCCCGACTTCCCGGGGCCAGGGTGTTGGACTGCGCCGATCGGCCGGTGTAACCGATGGTCAGGGCGCGGATCTGCTCGGTGGCCTCGTCGTAGAGCCGCCGGACGAGTGCGCTGCGGGCCGCCGCCGTCCGGGCGATCTCGATGTAGTCGGCTCCTCCGACGTGGTGGTCGCGCCAGAAGCGGGACAGCTCCTCGATGCCGCTGCGCAGCGCGGCGAGTTCCCTGCTGCGACTCTCCACCACCGCGTCGAGGGCAGCCCGCGGGGGGCGGGCGACCAGCTGCGGTCCGTCCGGTTCCACCAGGCCGAGCCCGGTCAGTTCGCCGATCGCGGTGCTCATGGCACGCGAGCTCACGCTCAGGGCGCTCGCCAGTTCCGGCACCGCCGCCGGGCCGCGCTCGACGAGGGCGAGGTAGGCATTCTCGGCCGTTTTGCTGATATCTATACCAACAATCGAATGCATATGCCAATTCTCGCACGTACGGTCCCCACCGGGCGAGTGCCGTCGGACACAGCGCCCCGCGTCCGTTTCAGCACGGTGGGCGCGGTCGTCCGGCGCTCTCCGAGGACGTGGTGGTCCGGCGCTCTCCGAGGACGTGGTGGTCCGGCGCTCTCCGAGGACATGTGGGACCTGTCTGCTTCCTGCCATGCCGGATTTCGACACAGCGAACTCTTCAGTAACAGATCCGTTCCTCGCAAACTCTGCATACGGCACAGCCGACCGTTCCCCCCCTCCGCCGGAAACCCCCATGTCGTCTCGCACATCTAGGAGTTCACTCGTGAAGAAGACCCTCGCCTGGGCCGTCACCGTGGTGACCGCGGCGACCTGCACCCTCGGTGCCGCCCTGCCGGCCGTGGCCGCCGACACCACGACGCCCCCCGCCGCCACGTCAGCCGCCGTCACCTCCGCCGCCCCCGGCTCCACGTTCGACACCTCCCGCCTCTCCCCGGACCTGAAGGCCCTCGCCGACCAGGCCCTGGCCCAGCTGCCCGCCGACTGGCAGCAGCACCGCGATGCCGCCACGGCCGCGTTCGGCATCCACGACACCCAGTGGGCCGCCCTCCGCGACAGCGTCATCAACCCGGGTGACTACCAGTGCGAGAGCAACGCGCTGAGGGACTACCAGCGCACCCTGCTCCAGGGCGCCAACTTCGAGCCGCTCTTCTTCCTCTACTTCCTGGGCGTGTTCGACATGCCCACCTACGACGCGCTGTACTTCGGCAGTGAGTCGAAGTCCAACACCTTCGGCGTCAACGGCGAGTACACCAACGAGCTGACGTCCGAGAGCAAGGACCTGAAGAGGTTCTGGGACATCCACTCCGACGACATCCAGCTCGTGCCGATGCACGGCCGCGAGCTCTTCTCCTCCCCGGAGCGGCTGGCCCCCGTGGTGAGCCTGATGTACGGCATCCCGGAGGAGAACCGCAAGGTGGCGCTGGGCCTGGCCTCGCTGATCATCGACGTGATCAACCTCGACCCGGTCCTCCAGGGCGGCGACAACCCGTTCTTCACCCTCAACGCGTTCGCCTTCTCCGAGAAGGGCGCCCCGCACCCGGCGGGCATCGGCGACCGCATCGTCATGGGTGACGGCATCCTGGAGGCCATGCGGGCCATCGGTCTGGGCGCCACCGCCCCGCGCGCCATCCTCGCCCACGAGTTCGGCCACCACGTGCAGTACGAGGACGACCTGATCGGCGACCGGGACGGCACGCCGGAGGGCAGCCGCCGCGTCGAGCTGATGGCGGACGCGTACGGCACCTACTTCCTCACCCACTCGCGCGGCGAGGCCCTCAACGCCAAGCGCCTGCTGGACTCCGAGAAGTCCTTCTACCAGGTCGGCGACTGCGCCTTCTCCAGCCCCGGCCACCACGGCACCCCCAACCAGCGCTTCGCGACCGCCTCGTGGGCCGCCGGCGTGGCCAACGACGCCGCCAACCAGGGCCACATCCTGCCCTCGCTGACGTTCGACGCGCTCTTCGAGACGAAGCTCCCGGACCTCGTCAAGCCGGACGCGACGAACTGAGCACCCCGAGCGACCGGTTACGGCCCGGCAGGCCGCGAGGCCTGCCGGGCCGACCGACCGACCGACCGACCGACCGACCGACCGACCGACCGGGGCACTGTAGTCGAACAACGCCTCAACTACGGCTCCACGCAGGTCGGTTGCCGCTGCGGGCACTTGAGCAGTGACACGAAGTCCCGGACCGCGACGACGTGGTGCTCGTGGAAGGTCCGGACCCGCTCGACCGGGGACGGAATGCCCGGTCAGGTGACCAGGCCGTGGCGGTAGGCATGGACGACGGCCTGGACCCGGTCACGGAGTTGAAGTTTGGTGAGGATGCGGGAGACGAAGGTCTTGACGGTCTCCTGGCTGATGACGAGGGTTGCGGCGATCTCGCGGTTGGAGAGGCCGTCGGCGATGAGGCGGAGAACTTCCAGTTCGCGAGGTGTGAGCGGGATGTCTCGGTGGGTCTTCTCGGCGGGGCGGATGCGGGCGGCGTAGCGCCCGACGAGGCGGCGTGTCACGTCGGGGTCGAGGAGGGCCGCTCCGGTGGCCACGGTCCGGATGCCGTGGAGCAGTCGGTCCGGAGGGGCGTCCTTGAGGAGGAAGCCGCTGGCGCCGACGCGCAGTGCCTCGTAGACGTATTCGTCCAGGTTGAACGTGGTCACCACGAGGACCTTGGCGGGGTGGGGCACTCCGACGCCGGCCAGCAGGCGGGTGGCTTCGAGGCCGTCGAGGACCGGCATGCGGATGTCCATCACGACGACGTCGGGTCGCACCTTGCGGGCGAGGTCGACCCCGGTCCGTCCGTCTCCGCACTCGCCCGCCACCTCCATGTCGGGCTGGGCACCAATGATGGTGACCAGGCCGGTGCGGACCAGCATCTGGTCGTCGCAGACCAGGACCCGGATCGGTGCGCTCACGAGGTGCCGTCGGCGGGGATGCGCGCCCGGACGGTGAAGCCGCCGTCCGGGCCGCGGCCGGCGCTGAAGTCGCCGCCCAGAACGTCGACGCGCTCGCGCAGGCCCGCCAGGCCCCGTCCGCTGCCGGAGGCGACGGCGGTGGCGGTGGCGGCGGGTGAGCCGGTTCCGTCCGTGCTGACCTCCACGGTGATCTCCCTCTCGCAGCGCTGAACCCGCACGGAAGTGCGGCTGCCGTGAGCGTACTTGAGGGCGTTGGTCAGTGCTTCCTGCACCACCCGGTAGGCGACGAGGTCGGCGCTGCCGGTCGAGGCGGGCGCTGTGCCCCGCTCGGTGAAGTCCACGGGCTGTCCGGCCCGGCGGGTCTGCTCGACGAGCGTGAGGACCCTGCCGACGGCCGGTGTCCTGGCCTGCGCGGCCTCCGCCGGGCCGACGCCGTGGTCGGTGCCGTGGTCGGTGCCGTGACCGGGGTTGAGCAGGTCCAGCAGGTGACGCAGGTCGGTGAGGGCGCGGCGGCCGGTGTCGCTGACAGCGGTCAGGGACTGCTCCAGCCGCTCGGGTGCGGCGGTCAGGTAGCGGGCGGCCTCGGCCTGGACGACCATCGCGGTCACGTGGTGGGTCACCACGTCGTGCAACTCGCGGGCGATGCGGCCGCGTTCGGCAGTTCGGGTCTCGGCAGCCACACGCTCGCGGCGTGCGGCCTCCGCGGCCCGCGCGGAACGCAGCCACGCCCCGGCTCCCCAGGCCAGGGCGAGCGCCAGGTAGAACGTCACGAACCCCGTCGCCGTCTCGCCGCCCGAACCGAGCCGGGCGAGCGCGATCGCCAGCGGCACGTACGCCACGGACAGCAGGACCACGGTGGTGCGCCGGCGCCGCTCCAGATGGAAGCCGGCACTGATCAGCGCGACGGGCAGGGCGGTGCCGGCGGCCGAGTGGTAGCCGCACAACTGGTCAAGGGCGAAGCCGCACGCCACCAGCGCGAGACAGCTGACCGGCCACCGCCGGCGCACCACGAGGGAGAGGCATTCGAGCGCGAGGGCCACCACGGCCAGCGCGTCGAAGGGGCGGGTCGGCAGATCCCCGACCTGCGTCCCGTGGCCGCTCAGACCCGGCAGGAACGACGCGACCAGGAACAGTGTCCCGAGAGGGAGGTCGCGGAGGGTGACGTCGAGCCGGCGCCACACCTGACCGGCCCCCTGAAGGCTCATCACCGGGCGAGTGCAGCCAGGGCGTCGACGCGCTCGGCACGCCGGCGGGGGACGATGTGGCCGCGCCGACGGGCCAGCCACAGGAAGACGACTGTGAGCAGCGCGCCGAACAGCGTCGCGTACACGCTGGCCTCCGGGCCGAACTCACCGCCGGTGATCAGCTTGGCCCCCGACGTCGAGGCGTCCAGCAGTCCGTGCGTGTCGCCGTTGCCCGAGACCTCGGTGCCGAAGATGCCGGACTCCGCGAAGTTCCAGCCGAAGTGCAGGCCGATCGGCAGCCACAGGGAGCGGGTGGCGGCGTACGCGGCGGCGAGCATGCCGCCGGCCTCGATGGCGATGGCGAGGCCGCCCAGCAGGGTGGCGTCCTTGTTGAGCAGGTGGGACGCACCGAACACGGTGCCGGACAGGGCCAGCGCGAGGTACGTTCCGAGGCCGCGCTCCACGAGCCGGAAGAGCAGGCCGCGGAACATCAGCTCCTCCGTGACGGCGGCGCCCGCCATGAAGCCGACCAGCCCGATCGCCCCGGTCGGCGAGCCGAGGCCGTGCACCTCGTAGTCCCCGAGGAAGTAGATGTTCGCGATGACGGATCCGAACATCGCGACCCCGATCACCAGCCCCCGCAGGAGCGCCCCGGGCGCTCCCCCGCGGGCCAGTTCCGTGACCGGGCGCCGCTCGGTGCGCCCCACGACCCATCGGTAGACGAGCACCGAGAGCACGACCGTCAAGCTGCCCACGAGGAGCGAGAGCCACGGGTTGTCCTGGACCGCGGCGGCACTTTGGCCGCAGACCGCACCGACCAGGACCACGGCCAGGACCTGCCACACCGGTTTCATGACGACTCCCTCTTCGGTTCCGTTTCCGGTTCCCAGTCCGGTCCGCGACCGAGGCGCCGCGGCTGAACTGAACGTTAGGGAGACGGTGATCAGGAGTCGTCACCTCACAGGGGACACCTGCGCGTAGCTCTCACGGGGGACAGAACCCCGATTCCGGTCCGCTACCGCGCCGCGAGCTTCGCCCGGTGGGCGGCGATCAGGTCGCGGTACCAGGCGTACGAGGCCTTCGGCGTGCGCCGCTGCGTCGCGAAGTCGACGTGGACGATGCCGAAGCGCTGGTGGTAGCCCTCGGCCCATCGAACAAGCTGCCGTTCCATCCGTGGCGGTACTCTGCCAAGCCGTCGAGGAGAAGGTCGGCAACCACCTCCTCGACCGCGATGCGGATGCCCTCGCCGTCGAAGTCGCCGTGGTAGCGCAGGAATGCGCCGTCGTCGGAGAGTCGGCGCAGCAGTCGATCACGGCGGTGTTGGGCCAGCCGGAGATGCAGACCAGTGGCGGGCAATGCCGGCCGAAGCTCAGATCCGTTCCGCACGGCCGGCGGGGGCCGGGCCAAGGATCACGACGGTGTCTCCCGTCTGCGGAGACGGGATGTCGTGTTCGGTGACCGGAACCAGGCGGCCGTCGGTGCGCACCACGAACAGGGCGTCGTGCCCTGCCGGCGTCGCGCCGTTCACCGGTTGCGCCACGACGTCGGCCCCGGCACCGTACCGGCGCATCAGCCGAGGCCTGGTGAGCCCGGCACCGAACAGGATGTCACCGCCCAGGAACGGGGCGACGACGCCGTGGCTGGCTGCTGGAGGCCCGATCCGGTAGACCGGTCCTTCCACGCTTCCCCGCAGGACCACCGACGCCAGTGCGTTGAAGTCGTCCTCGGCAGTGAGAAGCAGTACCACGGTGATGCCCTCCAGCTCGGCGCCCTCCCCGGTGGCTGCCGCCAGCAGTTCTCCGGGTGCCAGCTCGAGTCCGGCTTGTTCGATGCGCTCACGCTGTTCTTCGAGACCGGCCCAAAGCAGCACCTGAAGACCAGCGGCTTTCAGGGCCAGGCCCAGGTCGACCACCCAGGGCTCACCGCCCACCAGCAGCGGCCGGGAACGGCCCGAGCGCACGACCCCCAGGCGTCGGGCGACGAGCGTCGCGGTCAGCCCGTAGAGCGTCACCGTGGCGACGATGACCACGAAGGTAGCCGGGAGGATCTTCGAGGCGCCGACGATCCCCTTGTTGACGAGGCCGGCCGAGAAGGTCGAGGCGGTTGATGCCGCGATGATGCCGCGCGGCGCCATCCAGCCGAGGAAGGCACGCTCCCTGCGGGGAATGTCAGTGCCGAGCGTGGACACCAGAGCCACCAGCGGCCTGGCGACGGCAACCAGGACGGCCGACAGGCTCAGCGCGGGGAGCAGTACGTGCCGCAGCGACTGCGGTGTCACGGTGGCCGAGATGGAGACGAAGAGCACCCCGAGGATCAGGGTGACCAGTGTCTCGAAGAACGGCCGACGCACTGGGAAGTCGAAGCGTCGCAGGTTGGTGACAGCCAGGCCCATCACGACTGCGGCGATCAGCCCGGTGTCTTCGCGGAGCACGTCGCAGACCGCCGCCACGCCGATCACCACGGCGAGCTGCGCGGCGGTGCCGAGCACCTCGCCCAGCCGCAGTCCCTGCACCAGCGCCCACAGCAGGACCGCTCCGACGGCCCCACCGGCCAGGCCGACGCCCACGCTCCCCAGGAAGTGTGCCGCCCCGCTCCCGAACCGACCCCTGGTACTGGCGTCGACCGCGTGGAAGACGAGCGCGCCCAGGATCGCACCCACCGGATCGATCAGCGAGCCCTCCCAGACCAGGAGGTGCCGCAGCCGGTCCGTCGGGCGGACGAAGCTGAGCAGCGGTCCCACGACAGTCGGCCCCGAGACCACCAGGATGGCCCCGAGCATCACGGCCGCTCCGTAGTCCAGGCCGAGCAGCGGTTTCGACACGAGCGTGCCGATCGCCCAGGTGAGAAGCACCCCGATCCAGATCAGCCGGATGACGACGCGGCGCATGTGCCCCTGCAACTTCGCCAGGTCGAGCCCGAGACCGGCGTCGTAGAGGATCACCGCCACGGCGAGCGACACCAGAGGCGAGAAGGCTGCGCCGAGCAGTCGCTGGGGATCGACGTCGCTGGTCAGCGCGCCTGCGGTGAAGCCGACGGGCAGCAGGACGATCAGGGCGGGGACGTGCAGTCGGCTGGCCAGGATCTGCGAGCCGACGGCGAGCACCAGGATCAGGCTCGTCCCGATGAGGATCTGGTTCGTCGTCATGTCATTGCTCCGGCAGGCCAGTTCACCGGAGGGGCTGGTAGCGGCTCTTGCCGGCCGGCCAGCGGCCGAGCAGCGGCGTCAGGGTGACGATCGCCCGGTCCTCGCGTTCCGCCCACCAGGTGCGCATCGGCGCGAGTCCGGCTCCCCCCGAAGCGGACGCGAACGTCGTCGGAAGCTCCATCACGAACGGGGCGGCGTGCCTCGGGTGGACAGGAGGACGGCTCCGATTACCACAGCCAGGCGCGCGAGCCACGCGAGCAGGACGGCAAGCCCGTTGCGTACGCCGTTCCGCGCTTGGAGGATCAGGATGAACGCGGCGATCGGCACCGGTTCCGGAGTGATCGCCAGGCCGATGAGGACGAGGTCGAGGAACCATGGCCTCGGTCACTTCCCCCATGGCGAGATGCCCCATCTGACGGTGTGCCGCTCGCCCGGTCCGAGGGCGACGATCGACGCACCGTTGCGGAGGGCGTCCGGCGGACAGGACATCGGTTCAATGGCGACCGCGCGACGACGTTCCCCCTCCGGCAGGGTGTCGCCGGTGTACACCTGCAGGAAGTCCGCCCCCTCGCCGAGCCAGACATCCGTACCGTGTTCCCCCGACGGGTGGGCCAGGCGTACCACGGCACGACCACGGGCGTCCCGGTCGAGATCGCCGAACGGGGTGTCCAGGTGCTGGGCGCCGATCGCCCTCGGTGTGCGGAAGTCGTACGGCGTGCCCGCGACCGGTTCGACGGCCACGGGCAGGCCCAGGTCATCGGTGCGGACCCAACTCCGCGCCGGAACGGTCAGCACCGCGTCGTCGACCGTGGCCGTGCCGACGGTGAGGTAGGGATGCTGGCCCACCCCGTACGGTGCGACGCTCGCGCCCTGGTTCAGAGCGGTCACGGCCACCTCGAGGCCCTCGTCGCCCAGGACGTACTCGGCTCGGACCCGCAGGTGGAAGGGATAGCCCGGCTGCGGCCACAGCGTGACTTCCAGCACGGCTCGGCTGTCCGCCTCCTCCAGCACCTGCCACGAGGTCCAGCGGAGCAGACCGTGGATCGCGTTGCCGTTCACCGGCTCGGTCAGCGGCAGTTGCAGGTCCTGTCCGTGCCATCGGTAGCGGCCGCCCCTGACCCGGTTCGGCCACGGCACCAGGAGTTGGCCGCGTCCTCCCGTGATCCGGTCGTCGGCAGCGAAGCCGTCGAGCACCGGACGTCCGCCGGTCGCGTAGTCCCGAAGGGCACCGCCCAGTTCGACGATGACCACGGACTGACTCCCATGACGCAACGTCAGCTGCCGTCCGGTCCGGCTCTCGCGCACGCGGCCTCCTCGCACTGCCCGAGGGTGGGCACAACCCACGAACCCGGGCGCCGTGGCGGCCCGACAGGTGCAGGCCCCTCGATCGGCAGGGTGCGGGCGCGCAGGGTCCAAATCAAGCGAGACACGATCCCGCCTCCGGAAGAGCTCGGTGGGTTCGCCCTTTGAGACGATTCCTGGCGCGGTGGGCGTCCTCATCAACCGTCCGGTGAAGCTCTCGATGAGATCCCCGCTCCCCGACAGCCCGAGCCGTTCGGCCAGCATGGCCCCCAACGTGCTCTTGCCTGACCCGGAAACGCCCAGAACCACGAGGATCGTCGTCCGGCGCGGTGATTCCGCGCTTCGTTGCCATGCCACGATCCTCGGACCACTCTTGGGCTGTCGCCTCCCGCAGTGCCGCCGTGGGTGTCAACGGCTGTTTCGAAGGCTGATCTGCCGCCAGATCGCTCGTTGGAACCTGAGTGTGAGGACACCCACCGCGATCAGCACGACGATGTTGAGCAGAAGCTGCAGCAGTGAGCCACGCGCCTCGCTCCAGCTCGCGAAGGCACAGGACACGCCGATGTCAGCGGCCGCCGGGACCGTGGTGACCGAGATGAACACGCCGAGCAGGGCGCTCGTCCTGGCCTGGGTCAGCGACATGATCCCGACCATGCCGGCGAGCACTGCGACGGCCAAGGAGAAGAAGTTCGGCGTGTTGATCAGGTCGGAGACCGGCCTGACACCCAGCGTGAACGCCTTCGGCTGAATTCCCAGACCCCGGACCAGTAACGAGAACAGGAGCGTGAAGGCCACGGCCAGCGAGAAGCCGACGAGCAGCGCAAACAGCCCTTGCCGAATCCGCGGCCCGTTCCTCCGGTCTATGCCCAGAGCCACGCTGGTGATGGCGCCGTACTCGGGCCCCACGACCATTGCCGCGACGATCAGGATCTGGGAGTTGGTGAGGATTCCCACCGAGCCGATGATTCCAGCGATGATCAGATAGACGTAGAAGCTCGGCAGATAGGTCCCCTCGGCCCGGATACGCGCCTCGACCGCCTCCCACACCGGTGCATGCGCGAGCGCCCCGAGCTGGTGTGTCTCCGCCTCCTCCGCGAGTCCGGAGAACGCCATGTCGACCGACTCGATCACGACCGAGCCACGCCGGTCGACGTCCAGCTCACGGAGGTTGCGCAGGACCTCGTTCGCCGCACCTGCCAGCACGTCGCACTCGATGGCGTCGCCGTCCGGGTGACGTGCCGTACTCGCGAGCACGACCAGGTTGAAGACGTAACGGTCGCCGGTCAGCATGTCGACCGTCTCGTCGGTGACGTCCGGCGGAGTCACCAGCCGGAGATGGACCATCTCCATGTAGCCCCTCCGCAGCCGGGGAAGTCCAGTGGCGGCGCGTGCGTACCGCCCGAGGCCAGTACCGCCGGGGGGACGATCGTCGGCAAGTCGAGCGGCCCGGCCGGTACCGCTTCCGGGCGGTCTGGGCCGCGGCCTGTCCCGGTCCTGCCCGCCGACGCCGGGCAGGCACGTGGCTGCTCCGCCTGGAGTACCAGGCGGGCAGACGCGCCCTTCCTGGTCACAGCGGATTCCGGGAGTCGTCGGCACCTGTCGTGGAGCGCGTGCGCGCGGCTGGTCGGATAGTGGAACGCAGGGGGTCCTCCCGAGATTGCGGAGACACCATGGACCGCTACCCGCCTATAGCCGACCACGGCCTGGTGGGCGACCTGCAGACCGCCGCGCTGGTCTCGTCGCAAGGGGTCGTCGACTGGTTCGCAGCTCCTCGCTTCGACTCGCCCAGCATCTTCGCCGCCCTGCTCGACCACGACCGGGGCGGCTACTTCCTCTTCGCACCGGAAGAGACGGAGGTCACGTACAAGCAGCTCTACTACCCCGACACGGCCGTCCTGGTGACCCGGTTCATGTCCCCCGACGGGGTCGGCGAGGTCGTCGACTGCATGCCGCCCGACCGGACGGGCAAGCCCACCGACCGGCACACGCTGATTCGCGTCGTGCGCGCGGTGCGGGGCACCGTGCGGTTCGTCCTGGACTGCCGACCGCGGTTCGACTACGGCCGCGCCACTCACGTACTCGATCTCCAGGGCGAGACCGCGGTGTTCCGTGCCCCGGAACTTGCCGGATACCTGCAGAGCACCTTCCCCGTGGAACGCAACGGGGACGACGTGCGCGGAGAGGTCACGCTGAACGCCGGGCAGCTGGCGGGTGCCGCCTTCACCGTCTGCGGCCCGGACGGGGCCCCGCCCGCGCCGATCACCGTGGAGGAGCTCAACGACCAGCTCTTCGACATCGGCAACTTCTGGCAGGGCTGGCTGCGCACCTCCACCTACCGCGGCCGATGGCCGAACATGGTGAACCGCTCCGCCATCACGCTCAAACTGCTCACCTACCACCCCACGGGCGCCCCGGTCGCCGCGGCGACCATGGGCCTTCCCGAGCAGGTCGGCGGCGAGCGCAACTGGGACTACCGCTACACCTGGGTCCGTGACGGCTCACTGTCCGTCCGAGCACTGCTCGACCTCGGATTCGTCGAGGAGGCCACCCGGTTCACCCACTGGCTGCGCGATCGCTTGGCCGAACGAGCGAGCTCCGACGGCGAGCGTCTGCAGATCATGTACCGGGTCGACGGCGATCCCGACATCCCCGAAGTGATCCTCGACCACTTCGAGGGCTACCGCGGCTCGGCCCCGGTCCGGGCCGGCAACGCCGCCATGGACCAGCTGCAGCTCGACATCTACGGCGAGGCGCTCTACGCCCTGGCCGAGGGCGGCACGGTGGGCCAACAGACGGGCTATCACGGGTGGAAGGCGCTCGCCGCCACCCTGGACTGGCTCGCCGACTCCTGGGACCGTCCCGACGAGGGCATCTGGGAGACCCGTGGCGGACGCAAGGACTTCACCTACAGCCGGGTGATGTGCTGGGCCGCCTTCGACGTCGGGCTGCGTCTGGCCACCGAGTTCAGCAGGCCCGCCGACCTCGCGCGCTGGACCACCGCCCGCAACGCCATCCTCGAGCAGGTGATGACCCGCGGGTGGAGCGACAAGGAGCAGGCTCTCGTCCAGCACTACGACGGGGACGTCCTGGACGCGTCCTTGCTGCTCATCCCCCGGGTCCGCTTCCTCGCTCCCAAGGGCCCGGGCTGGCTGTCCACGCTGGACGCCATCGACCGCAAACTCGTCTCCGACAGCCTCGTCTACCGCTACGACCCGGCCGCCTCACCGGACGGTCTGCGAGGCTCCGAGGGCACGTTCAGCCTCTGCACCTTCCTCTACGTCGATGCGATGGCCCGGGCCGGCCGGACCGAGCAGGGGCGCTACGCCTTCGAGAAGATGCAGACCTACGCCAACCACGTCGGTCTCTTCGCCGAGGAGGTCGGGCCGCGCGGGGAGCAACTGGGCAACTTCCCACAGGCGTTCACCCACCTCTCGCTGATCATGGCCGCCACCACCCTCGACGAAGCACTCGACCGCGAACAGACCCGCTGAGCATCCATGACGACGCACACAGGATCCGCCGGCCCACCACCGCTGAGTTCGGCCGAGTTCCGCGCGCTCTACCAGCGCGTGCGACGCGAGGCCTTGCGGGACACCGCCGACCGCGGCGCACTGGACACCCTCGCACCGACGCAGGTGCTGGCAGCTGCCGGTGAGGTCCGATCAGGTCGCACCGTCACGCTCGCCGCCGTCATGGAAACCCGGGTGCGCCCCGGCAATCCCGAGCCGTGCGAGCACCAGATGACCGGCGTCGTCGACGGCAACATCGAGGCGAACGGCCTGCAGTTCGCTGCGGACCGCTTCGCCATGAACGTGCACGGCGACGCCGACAGCCACATCGACGCCCTGTGTCACGTCGTCTACGACGGCACACTGCACAACGGCGTGGCCGCGAGCAGCCTGACCGTGACCGGGGCGACGAAGCTGTCCATCGACGTGGCGCGGGACGGAATCGTCGGCCGCGGCGTGCTGCTCGACATCCCCCGTCTGCGCGGCGTGCCGTGGCTCGAACCCGGCGACCACGTGACCGGAGAGGAACTGGCCGCCGCCGAGACCGCGCAGCATCTGCGGGTCACTCGAGGGGACCTGCTCTTCGTGCGGGTCGGCCATCGCCGCCGTCACCGCGAACTCGGGCCGTGGAACGCGACCAAGGCTCGCGCCGGGCTTCACCCCACCGCGATGGAGTTCCTGGCGGACCGGCAGGTCGCGGTGCTCGGCAGCGACGGCAACAACGACACCGCTCCCGGCACCACGGAGGGTGTGGCCTTCCCGGTGCACGTTCTCGGCATCCACGCCATGGGACTGCACCTGCTGGACTACCTGCAGTTCGAGGATCTGGTGCCGATCTGCGAGGAGCAGGACCGCTGGTCGTTCCTCTGCGTGATCGCCCCGCTCCGGCTTCCCGGCGCCACCGGATCACCCGTCAATCCCATCGCGATCCTGTGACGTGCGAACACTTCGAGAACGGGAGCCCATCGTGGCCGACGCCCAACACTACGACGTCATCATCATCGGCACCGGCGCGGGTGGCGGCACGCTCGCCCACCGGCTGGCGCCCTCCGGCAAGCGGGTGCTGATCCTGGAGCGCGGGGACTACCTGCCTCGCGAGATCGACAACTGGGACTCCACCAAGGTGTTCGTGCAGGGCAAGTACCTGGCGCAGGAGACCTGGTACGACCGGCACGGCCACGAGTTCACCCCGGAGGTCAACTACTACGTCGGTGGCAACACCAAGTTCTACGGCGCCGCGCTCTTCCGGCTGCGCCCCCAGGACTTCGGCGAGCTGCGCCACCACGACGGCATCTCGCCCGCCTGGCCCATCCGCTACGAGGACCTGGAGCCCTACTACACCCAGGCCGAGCACCTCTACCTGGTGCACGGCAAGCACGGCGAGGACCCCACGGAGGGTCCGGCCGGCGCGCCGTACGCCTACCCTCCGGTGGAGCACGAGCCGCGCATCCAGCAGCTCAGCGACGACCTGGAGAAGCAGGGGCTGCATCCCTTCCATCTGCCGATCGGCGTGAACCTCACGCAGAAGGAGAACGGGCGGGCGACCCATGACAGCGTCTGCATCCGCTGCAACCGGGTCGACGGCTTCCCCTGCCTGGTGAACGGCAAGGCCGATGCCCAGGTGGTCTGCGTCGATCCAGCGCTGAAGCACGACAACGTCTCGATGATCACGGGCGCCGATGTGCGCCGCCTGGAGACCGATCCGACCGGACGCACCGTCACCGGCGTGGTCGTGGAACTCGCGGACGGCTCGGCGACGGGGTTCAGCGCCGACATCGTGGTCGTCGCCTGCGGAGCAGTGAACTCCGCCGCCCTGCTCCTGCGTTCGGCCGACGACCGGCACCCGAACGGGCTGGCCAACAGCTCGGACGTGGTGGGACGGCACTACATGCGGCACAACAACCTGGCCCTGATGGCGATCTCGAAGGAACCCAACCCCACCCAGTTCCAGAAGACCCTGGCGCTCAACGACTGGTACCTCGGCTCGGACGACTTCGACTACCCGCTCGGCGGCATCCAGATGCTCGGCAAGTCGGACGCCGAGCAGATCCACGGTGAGGCACCGCGGTGGGCCGGCAAGTTCTCGCCGAACATGCCGTTCGAGGTACTCGCGCACCATGCGGTCGACTTCTGGCTGTGCGGTGAGGACCTGCCGCTGCCCGACAGCCGCGTCACCCTCGACGGCGACGGGAACGTCCACCTGTCGATCGACGAGAAGAACAACACGACCGGGCTGAGGAAGCTGCAGCACAAGCTGCAGGGCATGCTCGGGCAGCTGGGCATGCACGAGCACCGCCTGCTCGACCACAGCATCTACCTGCACAAGGGAATGCCGATCGGGGCCACCGCCCACCAGGCCGGCACCGTGAGGTTCGGCGACGACCCGAGAAGCTCGGCCCTGGACGTCAACTGCAAAGCGCACGACCTGGACAACCTCTACGTCGTCGACACCGCCTTCTTCCCGAGCATCGGCGCGGTGAACCCGTCACTGACCGCCATCGCCAACGCCCTGCGGGTCGGCGACCATCTGATCGACCGGCTGCGCTGAACGCCCTCAGGTCCGCACAGGACAGCGGCCGAACCGGAGGGGGCCCGGTCGGGCTAGGGGTTGTCGCCCGGTGCCTGAGCCCCTCGCGTATCGGAGTCGGTGAGGGGCTCCAGGTCGCCGAGCGTGTCGAGACGGTAGAGCAGGACGAGGGCCGGCCCGACCAGCACGACCGCGATCACCGTGACGATCGCCAACCAGCGCAACGTGTGGGCGGCTCCCGCGGCCTGTGCCACCGTCAACGATGTGGGCAGCAGGTACGGGCGCTGGGCGAGGCCCCAGGCGGCCACGGTCAGAGCGACGCCGGCCACCGAGGTGTAGCGGCACCAGCGGTACTCCCGCCGCGCGAGCAGCAGTGCGGTGAGGGCGGCGGCGAGGGCGGCGAGGATCACGAGCGCCAACCCGGCTCCATGGGTAAGGCCGTGCCAGACGTACTCGGCGTCGTGGTGGGTGACGGGGATGCCAATGACCGCCAGCACCACGATGGCTGCGAGGCTGCAGAGCGCTCGGAACCGGAAGTACCGGACCAGGTCGTCGGCTCCGAAGCGGCGCGCGTCCGCGGTGAGGAAGACGGCGCCGAGGTACGCGGTGGCCGCGACGGTGAGCAGCCCGGCGACGATGGACGTGGGATTGGCCCAGGCGTCGGAGGAGGCCGTGGCCCCGGGCGCGACCCGGCCGGAGGCGATGCCGCCGATGACCACGCCGAAGAAGAAGGGGGTGAGCAGTGAGGAGACCGCGAAGACCGCGCCGTAGATCCGCCGTCCGGCCAGGCTCCGGGTCGGCTTGCGCAGGGCGAAGCCTGCGCCGCGCAGGACCAGGCCGATGGCGGCCAGGGCCAGCGGCAGCCACATGGCACCGAACACGGCCTGGAACATCGTGGGGAAGCCGGTCCACATGATGATGAAGACGAAGATCAGCCAGACGTTGTTGGCCTCCCAGACGGGTGCCATGGCATGGTCGATCAGCCAGCGGGGCCGCTCGCCGCGCTCGGCTCCCCCGGCCAGCAGATCCCAGAACCCGGCGCCGTAGTCGGTGCCCCCGGCGCAGGCGTAGGCGGCGACTGCCAGCACCAGGACCCAGGAGATCGCGTCGGCCATCATGACGCACCACCAGGTGACTGCGGCGTACCGGGATCCGGCGCGGCTCCGGTGGTTGCCATGGTCCCTTCCCTTGGGCCGTACGGAGTGCCGGCCTCCGGACCGAGCGCGCCGGCCTGCCCGGCCGGGCTCTCGTCGGCGATCCGCCAGCGGGTGCGCATCTTCAGCAGCACGGCGAGGAAGGCACCGAAAATGAGCACATACACGGCCACCACGATGCCGAACATCGTCCACAGTGAACTCACGCGGGTGGCGGTGACCGCGTCGGAGACCCGCATGTTGAAGTAGACGATCCAGGGTTGGCGGCCGACCTCGGTGGTGATCCAGCCGCACTCCACGGTCAGCAGACTGGCGGCCCCGGCGACGGCAGCGCAGCGGAAGAACCACCGGGATCGGGGGAGATCACGGCGGCGCCACCAGCACCACGCGTACCAGAGGGCGAGCAGGATCAGCAGGCTGCCGATGGTCGCCATGATGTCGAAGGCCCAGTGGACGATGGTCGCCTGGGTGGCGGTGGGGCGGTCGTCGGCGGCCACCGAGGTCAGGCCGGTGACCTGGGTGCTGGGCTTGAATCCGGCCAGGATGGAGTCGAGTTGGGGGATCTTGATGCCGCCGGAGATCGTTCCGTCCTCGTTGAGGCGCCCGAACAGGTACTCCGGCACGTGGGTGTCGGTGTTCCAGACGATCTCGGCGGCGGCGAACTTGACCGGCTGCTTGTGGAAGACCTGCCGGGCGAGATTGTCGCCCAGGAAGAACTGGACCGGCGTGAGGATCGCGGCGACGGTGAACGGCACGGTGAAGCCGAGCCTGTGGTACCGGTCGCGGCGTCCGCGCAGCCAGCCGACCGCGTAGACCCCGGCGACCACGTAGCCGGCGGTCAGGAACATCGCCACCGCGAAGTGCCAGTACTGCGGGCCGAAGATCGGTGTGAAGATCGCCTGCCGCACCGTGACATCGACCGGGTTGCCCTGGGCGTCGAGAGTGAAGCCCTGCGGGGTGTTCATCCAGGAGTTCGCCGCGATGATGCCGAAGGCTCCCAGCAGCGCGGCCAGCGGCAGCGGCGTGCCGAGCCAGAAGTGCGTCCAGGGCCTGAGCCTGCGCCAGCCGTACAGGTAGATCGCGATGAGGACGGCTTCAAGGAAGAACGCCCAGGCCTCGACGCCGAATCCGAGACCGAACACGTCCCCCCAGCGGCCCATCATCCTCGGCCACAGCAGTCCGAACTCGAAGGAGAGGACAGTACCGGTGACGATCCCGATGGCGAACTGCACGGCCATCACCGCCGACCAGCGCCGGGCCAGCTTCAGGGCCACGACGTCACCCTTGCGCAGCCCGCGATGGTGCATCAGGAGCGTGATGAAAGGCAGCGCGACACCGAACGGGACCAGGAGGATGTGGGAGCCCAGGGTGAAGGCCATCAGCTCGCGCGCGGGCAACGTCTGGGGTGGGGTGTTCGCGAGAAGAAGTGTGGTGCTGTGCATGTGTGCCTCGATGGCTCGATCCGTGTGGCGCTGGGTCAGTGAGCCGGCGGGGCCGGGTCGGTCGGGGCGCGGGTTCCGGCGGAGGTGAAAGCGCGCTCGCGGCGGGACCCGGAGGCGAACACGATCAACCAGGTGAGCAGCGCTCCGATCCTGCTGCGGAAGCCGGTGAGGAAGGCGATGTGGATGAACAACCAGGCCAGCCAGCCCGTGACCCCTGACACGTTCAGCCGTCCGACCTTGACGACCGCCCGGCCCCGGGAGATGTAGGCGGCGCTGCCGAGGTCCAGGTATCTGAAGGGCTTCGGCTGTTTGGTCCGGCCTTCCACGGCGCGGCGGATCGCGCGGCCCGTGCAGGCACCCGATTGCATCGCGACCTCGGCCAGGCCCGGCAGCCTGTTCAGACTCATCAGGTCGCCCACCACGCGGATCTCCGGGTGGCCGGCGATCGTGAGGTCGGGCTCGACGAGGATCCGGCCGGCCCGGTCCTGCTGGGCGCCGGTCGCCCGGGCCAGCACCCCGGCGAGCGGTGGCGCCTCCATGCCGGCCGTCCACAGCACGGTGCGCGCGTCGATCCGGGTGATCGCGCCGGCACGGTCACGCGCCGTCAGGCCGCGCTCGTCCACGCCGATGACCATCGCTCCCATGTGGAGCTCGACCCCGAGGCCCTTCAGTGTCCCGGCCGCGCGGCGGGCCAGGGTCGGCCCGAACGCGGCCAGCACGGAGTCGGCCCCCTCGAGGAGCAGCACCCGCGCCTGCCCGGGCTCGATCGTGCGGAACTGCCTTTCGAGCGTGTGGCCGGCGATCTCGCGGATCTGCCCGGCGAGTTCGACTCCGGTCGGCCCGGCCCCGACGAGCGCGAAGGTGAGCCACGCCTGCCGCTCCCGGGCGTCCGTGGCCGACTCAGTCCGGGCGCAGCGGTCGACGAGGGTCACGGCGACGGGCGACCGGCGCAGCGCCCGGGCGGCGAACAACCCGGCGAATCCCCCGCCGAGGATCACCACTCGGCGGGGCGTGATGTGGTCCTCCATCGCGGTGTCAGCCGCCGGTTGCGAAGCCGGGGAAGAGCGTCATTCCGCCGTCCACGTAGAGCGTCGTGCCCACCACGTAGTCGAGCAGGTCGGAGGCCACTGCCACGACGGCGTTGGCGATGTCCTCCGGGTCACCGACGCGGCGATAGGGGATCAGCCGGAGGAGGTCGGCCTCGGCCTCGGGGGTGTCCCAGGCGTCCTTGTTGATGGGGGTGCGGATGGCGCCGGGGGCGACCGCGTTCACCCGGATCTTCTTGGGCGCCAGCTCTTGGGCGAGCGTCTGCATCATCATGCCGACGCCGCCCTTGGAGGAGGCGTAGTTCACGTGCCCCGACCAGGGAATGATCTGGTGGACCGAGCTCATGCAGATGATCTTTCCGGCGGCACGGGACACCTCCGGGACGACGCCACGCCGCAGGAACTCCTTGGCCGCCTCCCGGGCGCAGAGGAACTGGCCGGTGAGGTTGACGTCGATGACCTTGTTCCACTGGGCCAGTGTCATCTCCGTGACGGGAGCGTCCCGCTGCAGGCCCGCGTTGGCGACCATGATGTCGATGGTGCCGAGCTCGTCGACCATGCCCGAGACCATCTGGACGACCTGCTCCTCGTCGGACACGTCGGCCTCGTGCGCGTAGGCACGGACCCCGAAGGCCTCGATCTCCGCGACCACCTTCTCGGCCTCGTCCGCGCCGACAACGTAGTTGACGACGACGTCCGCGCCGGCCCGGCCGAGAGCAATCGCCGTGGCCTTGCCGATGCCGGAGTTGGCACCGGTCACCAGGGCCTTCTGCCCGGCCAGGAGCTGCGAGTGGATCACCCCGCGATTCTCACCGACACTGCCTGCCACGACTTCTCCTTCGGATCTGTGGGCGGCCCGGCGGGCAGTGACGGACCGCCCGCCCCGGTGCCCATGCTCTTCCAGGCTCCACACTTCTCGGCGAGAGAAGCACCATCAGGCACGACGAGCCCGAAGCGCCACGCAGTGCTCACCCGTTCGGTAGTGAGCGCCACGCAATCGGACTAGAAAGCGCCGCACGATCCGGAGATGTCGGCTCGAATGACCCTTGACGGTCCCGACTTCAGCAAAGCGTGGAGGAATCGGACCTTCTGCTGTCAGCATCGACCGAGTCGGCACAGTAGGTGGTGTCGGGAAAGCGACTTGATGTCACCGGACGAGCCCACGGGCGATCCTGCGGCGGCGCCGCCCGCCGACCCATTCGGCCCCCTGCGGACCAAGGGCTACCTGGCGCTCCTGGTCATCTCGGCCGTCCTCGGCGTGCTCCTGTCAGCGGGCGCGTACGGCTTCCTCCAGGCCGTCGACCAGCTCCAGAAGGCGCTCTACACCGATCTGCCGAACGGACTGGGATTCCACGGGGCACCGCCCTGGTGGCCGCTGCCCCTGATGGGGCTGGCAGGACTTCTGGTGGCACTGACCGTCCAGTACCTGCCCGGCAACGGCGGCCACCAGCCGGCCGAGGGGCTCAAGACCGCAGGCGTCCCTGCGGCCGCCGAACTGCCCGGGATCCTTCTCGCAGCGCTGGCGTCGCTGGGTTTCGGCGCGGTGATCGGGCCCGAGGCGCCCCTGATCGCGCTCGGCGGAGGCCTGGCCGTGTACGTCGTCCGGCTGCTCAAGCCGGGCGTCGATGCCAGGGCCCAGGCCGTGGTCGGCGCCGCGGGAAGCTTCGCGGCCATCAGCGCCCTGCTGGGCTCGCCCCTGCTCGGAGCGTTCCTGCTGATGGAGGCGTCAGGACTCGGCGGCCCGGTGCTGGGGATCGTACTGCTGCCCGGTCTGCTGGCCTCCGGAGTCGGGTATCTCGTCTTCATCGGGCTCGGCGCCTGGACCGGGGTCGGGGCTGGCACGCTGACGATTCCCAGCCTTCCCGCAGTGAGCCATCCGAACGTCGCCCAGTTCGGCTGGGCTCTCGCCATCGGGGTGGCGGCGGCGTTCGCCGGCACGGGAGTCCGGTGCCTCGCGCTCTTCCTCCAGCCGCGCGTCAACCACAGACGGTTGCTGCTCACACCGGTGGCCGGCCTCGCCGTGGCAGGGCTCGCCATCGCGTACGCCGAGGGCGTGGGGAAGCCGCCATCCGACGTCCTGTTCTCCGGTCAGTCCGCGCTGCCCCAACTGCTGCTCCACAGTACGAGTTACTCGGTGGGAGCACTGACACTGCTAATCGTGTGCAAGTGGCTCGCCTACGGTGTGTCATTGGCGGCATTCCGGGGAGGACCGATCTTCCCAGCGCTGTTCCTGGGTGCCACGGCAGGGATCGCGCTCTCCCACCTGCCCGGGCTGCCCGTCATCTCCTCCGCCGCCATGGGCATGGGCGCGATGTCGGTCGCCATGCTCAGGCTGCCGATGACCTCCGTACTACTGGCGACCCTGCTGCTGGGGTCCGACGGCGTCACCGCCATGCCGCTGGTGATCGTGGCGGTCGTGGTCTGCCATGTCACGTCGTCCAGGCTCGCCCAGCCGGAAACGTCACGACCGGTGTCCGGGACCCCGCACGCTTCCTGATGTCGTTGTCCAGCCGTCTCGGTCACCGGGGGTGAGAAGACGTGCTGGAGCCTGCGGTGGTAGACGCTCGGCCGGTGGAGGTTGCCCCCGTTCAGTCAGGTCAAACCAACCGTGCCTGATCGAGCCGCGGGCTGAACCACTGGCGAAGACCGCCCGACCCGTCGAACACCCTGTCATCCTCCCCGAGTGCGGTGTGCAGCCATGGGTTTGCGTTTCACGAAGCCCCGCCGGACCTGCTCGATCCTGACGGTTGCCACGTCCAACCCGGAGCCCAACTATCAACCGTGCCCGGATCGGTGGGCGGCGATCAGGTCGAGGCACCAGGCGTAGGAGGCCTTCGGCGTGCGCTGCTGCGTCGCGAAGTCGACGTGGACGATGCCGAAGCGCTGGTGGTAGCCCTCGGCCCGTCGAACAGCCTGTCGTTCCATCCGTGACGGTACTCTGCCAAGTCGTCGAGGAGAAGGTCGGCGACCACCTCCTCGACCACTGCGCTGCGCAGTTCGGCGATGGAGTCGACGAGCGCCCGGTCCCACGGGGCGGGCGTGAGGCGCCCCGGATCGGGGCCCCGGGGAACCCGGGACACGGCGGCCCGGTAGTCGTCGGCCGCCATCCGCCAGGGGACGGCTCCGGCCTTGGCCATGACGTGAGCCGCGATGCGGATGCCCTCGCCGTCGAAGTCGCCGTGGTAGCGCAGGGAGGCGCCGTCGTCGGCGAGTCGGCGCAGCAGGTGGATCACGGCGGTGTTGGGCCAGCCGGAGGTGCAGACCAGTGGCGGGCAGTGCCGGCCGAAGCGCCGTAGGGCGAGGGCGAGCACACTGGGGTTCTCGGTGACGTGCACCGGTCCTGCGGGACCGGTGAATTCGCCGGGTGAGCGCAGCTGGGCGAGGGTGAGGCTGATGGGGTGACCGGACGCGGCGCAGATCCGGGAGACCCCGGCGACCGGGCCTGCTCCCTCGGGGCGGAGGCCGACGGCGAGCACGGTGGCCGACAGTTCGTCGTCGGCGACGCCGGCTCGGCTCCAGAGCGAACGTCGCCCCTCGGCGGCATCCGGCATGTCGGTGCCGTACAGCACCGCCAGTGCACGCAGGACGAGGGAGGACAGCCGAGTCCCGTCGTCGAGGGCGTGCGAGTCACCGAGGAGGCGAGCGGCGAACACAGGCAGTGGCTCGCCATCGGCCGGGAGTGCGGCCAGGACGGCCAGCGCGGCGGTCAGGAGGCCCCTGGTCCGGTCGGGAGAGCCGTCGACGAGGCCATTGGCGCGTAGATGGCCGACCCATTCGAGAAGAACGGGCTGGGCGGTGACCACCTCGTGCCCTGCCAACCAGCCCCACAGGGCGTCGCGCTGACCGGTCCTGCGCTCACGCTCGGCGGCCCGGTCGTCGATCGGGCCGATGATCGCGGCCACCGCCTCCCGGACCGGCCGACCGCAGGCGTCCACCACAGCGGCTTCCAGTACCGCGAGGGGGATCGTCGGTTCGGCACCGGGGAGCCGGTCCAGTCCGAGGAGGTCGGCCAGGGCCTCCCGGCCGGCTTCGTCGAGCGGCCCCGACCGCACCCGGCTGACGGGGCGGCCGGTCGACAGGCGATCGTGGACGGCCGACCAGAGGGGCCTGAGTTCGGGACGTCGAGAGGATGGCGGCCTGTCATGCCGATCCCTCCGGGCCGGCTTCGTCGGGCAGCAGGTCGGCACCCGTCCAGGTGAACCGGACGCTGGTGACGGCATCGTCGCCGTCGCCTCCGGTGATCAGCTGGTGGACGGCGATCCCGGAGAGCTCCCGGTAGGTGCACCACTCGTGGTCGGAGGTGAGCACCAGGTCGAGGTCGAGCGCCGCGAGGAGGGCGAAGACCTGCCCTCGGTTGACGGTGTCGACGCCGACGAAGACCTCGTCGAGCAGGATCAGCCGCGGGGACTCCGGCACCGCCTCGTAGTGGGCGGCCACCGCGGCGAAGAGCGGCAGGTGGAGTGCGATGGCCTTCTCGCCGCCCGACAGCGCGCCGTGGAGCTTCTTGGTGAGCAGCTGCCACCCGGCGCCGTTGGCGCGGTCCAGCTTGACGACGAACTGGTGCCAGGCCGTGTAGTCGAGGACCTCCGCGAGCTGCTCTTCCCAAGTCGCCGCCGTGTTGCGGGTCTTGGCCTCCTCGATACGGCCCCGGAAGAAGGCGTGCAGGGCCTCGCGGTCGGCTTCGGTGATCCGGGCCGGGTCCTTGAGCAGCAGTTCACGGGCTGTCCGGGTGCCGGCGGGCAGGTCGGGGTGGATCTGCCACACCAGACGGACCGCCACCCGTGAGGCGGTGCGGACCCGTTCGAGGTGGCCGTTCATCCGCTCGACGAGTTCACCGGCCTGGCGGATCCGGGAAGCGAGGTGGCGGCGGGTGTCGCCGGTGAGGGTTCGGTCGAAGAGGCTCCGTTCGGCGGCGGTGATGTCGTCCTGGCTGCGGTCACGGTCGCCGGTGAGGATGGCGAGGAGGCTGGTCGCGCCGACACGGATGCCGTCGACGGTGGCGGTGAGGACGTGGATGTCCTCCTCGGCTTCGAATTCGAGGTCGGCACGGCTGCTGAGGCTCTGGCGGGCTCGGTGGACGGCCTCGGAGAGGCGGTTCAGGGAGTCGCCGAGGTTCCTGGTGCCGTGCGGCAGGTTGGGCCATGTCGCGGCGGTCTCGCGTGCCGCTTCGAGGGTCGCGCGAGTGCCGTCCACGGAGGTGAGGACGAGGTCGAGGCCCGCGTCCTCGGGGAATCCGAGGACGCACAGGCGCCGGAAGCCGTGGGCGGCCTCGTTCCGGACCAGCACAGCCTCATCACGCCGGGCCGCGTCCTGGGCCGTCGTGGCGCCCAGCGCGCCGATCCGGCCTTCGAGGGCGAGGAGCGACCGGTTGCCGGTGTCGATCTCGTGGCGGGTCCGGTCGAGCATCGTTCGGAAGTGGCTGATCCGGGCGGCCACTTGGCGGTAGTCCTCGCCGACGGTGCTCTCGACGGCCAGGAGCGCGGATCGGAGCCCGCGGGCGGCGGCCTCGGCGTCCTCGGCCTCGCCCAGGCTCTCGGCTGCCGTACCCCGGGACGCCTCGGCGTGGCTGCGGGCGATGTCCCAGGCCTGCTGGGCGGCCGTCCAGGCCAGGTGCGCATCGAGCCAGACGTCTGCCTGCTCGCGCAGCGCGTCGATCGCCGTGGCGGTCGCGTCCAGGGCGGCCCGTTCGGTCGGCAGGGCGTGCTCGGCCGAGGCGACGGCGAGTACGCGCAGCGCGTCCGCAACCACCTCCTCCTGCCTCGCCAAGCGTTCGACGGCCTCGCGAACGGTATCCTCGCGGGCACCCACCTCGGACTCGGACCGTTCCCAGACCCGCTTGGCCTGTTCCACCTCCCGGTGGTGCGGCCGGCAGCGGAGGTCGGCACCGAGCCGCGTCCGGCGGTCGGCAACGGCGCGCAGCCGCGTCTCGAAGCCGGTGACGCTGGTCTCGACCTCGGCCAGTTCGGCGGCGAGGTCCGCGATCCGTCGCTGCCTGGCGCGTTCCCGGGCCGCGGCGCCGATGTGGCTGGACTCCTCCTTGGTCCAGGAGCCGACCACCGTCGCCAGCCGCCAGCTTCCGTCGGCCGCCACGGCGGCAGGGTGGCCCGCCGGGAGCGTGGGGCCGTAGGCGATGCCGGCCAGCAGCCTCTGTACCCGGCCGGACGGCACCGGGCCGTCGGGTTCCGGAGCGAGGACGTCGAGCAGCGAGGGACCCGGTGCGGGAAGGGCCGATGCCGGGTCGGCCAGGGTGTCGTGTCCGGAGACGACGAGGCCTCCGTCGGGGGTCATCCAGGCGTCGAGCAGGCCGGCCGCTTCCAGAGCCGCTTCGATACCTGCCTGGTCGGCAGGCGGCACGTCCGGCCGGAACACCAGCAGTCGCCACAGTGGCGCGCCCGGCAGGACCGACCGGTCGGCCGTGCGGGTCCGTGGCGGCACCGGCGGGAGATCCGCCGCGGCCGCGGTGCGCTCCAGTTCCCCGACGACCAGGTCACGCCGGGCGCGGGCGTTGTCCCGGCCGGCGCGGGCAGTCGTCTCGTCCACGGTGATGGAGCTCTCCACGGCCCGGGCGGCGGCTTCGACCAGCGCGAGGACGTCGGTCTCGACGGCGGCGCGGGAGGCGATCTCCTCGACGTCATCTATCAACAGCTCGGTGCAGTCGGCCGTTGCCCACCGGCGCAGCCGGTCGGCGTGGGCATCGACGGCCGTCTCGTAGGCGTGGGCGTTCGCCTCGCGCTTCGCAGTCGCGTCGGCCAGCCGTTCGCGCGCCGTGTCGAGGTGCTGCTCCGCCGCCGTCCGGCCCGCGAGGGAACGCTCGTGACACTCGACGGCGGTGCGGACCTCGGCGATCTGGCCGTGCCGCGAGACGACCGCGCCGCGCAGCAGGCGGCGTGCCGTGCGCCCTTGCTCCTGCGCGTCCCCGGACGGCCCCGGTGCGGCGCCTAGCAACGTCTGCACCTCGGTGCAGACGGACTCCATGGCTGCTCGCCGTGCCGCGCCGCGCGTCTCCTCCCTGGCCACGCGGGTGTGTTCAGCCCGTTGCTCAGAGCGCAGCCGTGCCTCGTCGGCACGCCCGGCGTCCTCGTCGGCCGCCTGAACCTTCCGGTCAGCGGCGGCGCGGGCACGGGCGGCGGCTCCCGCGGCCTGGTCGGTCCTGCGACGGAGCTGATCGAGTTCCTGCCCCTGTCGGTAGGCCTCGGAGTCGAGCAGCCCCTCGACGGTGCCCTCGATCTCCTGTCGCCGGTGTTCGAGCTCCTCCCGCGCCCTTCTGTCCTCATCGCGCCGGCGCAGGGCGTCGGCGTGCTCCTCCTCGCTCTCCCTGGCGATGCGGGTGAGATTGTCCATCTCGGTCGTCGCGGAAATGAGCGCCGCCGCCCCCGCGCGCAGGACGCGCTGGGCGTAGCCGCGTTGCTGGGTCGCGACGGCGGTGGCCGCGGCCACCTCGTCGTCCAGGGCCTTCAGGTGCTCACGCTGGCGGTCGAGGCGTTCGAAGCCCTCGGCCAGTTCGGTGATCTCGCCCTGGCCGAGCGGGGGCAGGGCCCGCGAGAGCAGGGAGGACAGCAGCGACGGATCCAGGCGCTCCGAGAGCTTGGGGGTGCGGAGCTGGAGCAGCGCGGTGATCAGGGCGTCGTAGCGCTGCTCGCTCAGCCCGGAAAAGAGCCTGCTCCGGACCGTGTTGCGGTAGTCGGTCGGTGATCCGTGCAGCTCGCCCCGGCCTTGCAGCGCTTCGGCCAGCGCGGCACGGGTGAGCGGCTGGCCCGCGTCGTTGAGCAGGGAGAGACCGCCTGGGCGGTCGATCCGCGCGCCGGTGGTGAAGTAGTCGACGGTGACACCGGTGGTGTGCACGCTGGCCTGGAGTCTGGCGCCGCAGGTGAACCAGCCGGAACCGCTGTCGTCTTCTCCGTCGTCGCGGACGAACTCCAGCCACACGTACCCGACGCGGGTCTTGCCCGAGGCGCCCTCGCCCATCAGATTCCAGTGCATGGTGCGCTCGGATCCACCGAAGGTGGACAGCCGGTTGGGTCGCAGGCTGGCGTCGAGCAGGAAGGGCAGGAGCACCTCCAGCGCCTTCGACTTGCCGGTGCCGTTCTGTCCCCGCAGGAGCAGTCGGCCCTCGTGGAAGGTGAAGACCTCGTCGTAGTAGCGCCAGACATTGAGGATGCCGGCCCTGGAGGGCTGCCACCGCGTTGCTGCGGCCGCCGTCGGGAACGCGGAGGGCTGCGGGAACTGTGTCACGGTCATCGGCTTTCTTCCCTGGTCAGGTCGCGGGACCGTCGGGCACGGTGGTCCGGTACCGGAACGCCGCGGGCCGGGGGACGGTGCGGTCGCCGATCCGGCGGGCCAGGCCGAAGTCGCCGAGGATGCGAACGGCGTCGGCCGTGAGGCGCTGGGCGCCGTCCTCCGACTGGTAGCTCTTCGCCCACTGCGGGAAGCGCCGCAGGAGTTCGTTCGCCTCGGCCGCGAGCTGCTCCGGTGTCAGCCCGTCCGGAGCGGCTGTCAGCGGTTCCAGCAGGAGCAGGGCCGCCACACGGGCCGTCGCGGAGTCGTCCGGGAAGCGGCTGTCGGTGGCGATCCCGTCCGGGTCCACGAGCAGCAGGCCGTCGGCCCGTTCCTCCAGCACGAACCCGCCCTGCTCGGCGGCGCGCCGGACGATCTGGCGCCCGGTCGGCGAGGTGAGGTAGGCCATTTCGTCGGCGCCGAGCTCGTCGTGGTGGAGGACGGGATCGTCGAAGAGCCGACGCAGCACCGAGTGCCGCAGGCGGAGGTTGCGCTGCGCATCGGAGGCGTCGGCGCCACCGTACCGGCTCTCGCGCACCGTGCCCCGCAGGAGTTCCTCGAAGCGCAGCGGCACGTCCTCCGCCGGAACGGCCAGCCGGGACGGCCCGACGGGTGCGGCGAGGAGACGCATCAGTACGGTGGCGTCCACCCGGTAGAGGACCTTGGCCTTCGCCGAGTCGACGAAGCTCTCCGTGAGGCCATCCACGGTGAGGAGCGCGCCGTACGCCTCCAGCAGCTTCAGGACGTCCACGAAGGCCATGCGCTCGGGCCTGCTCGCCGTGTCGAAGGGCGGCAGCGCCTCGTCGGTGGCACAGGCCTGGACGACCCGGTCGGCGAGCAGGCCGACCGTCGTCACCGGGACCGGGAGCAGCTCGGCCGCGACGACGCACAGCAGGGTGTAGCGGCGGCGGTCGAACGGAGCCTTGCCGGACCGCAGCCGACGGGCGGGGCGCGAGGCGTCGGGGACGGTCCGGATCTTGAGCAGGCGCGCGTACCCCAGGCGCGGTTCCACCGCCAGCTGCCAACCGCAGTGGTAGTCGAACCACTTCGTCAACGGGTCCTGCCGACGGCGGATCACCTCGAAGGCGGACGGGTCTCCGCGTTCGGTGATCAGCGGCCGGCCGAGGAGCAGCTTGATGCCTCGGGCGACGTCCTGCCGCTCGGCCAGGACCAGCTGGTTCGCAAGGGTGCTCATCCTGCCTCCCGCCCAGCGGGCTCCCATGTGCTCCCCGCGCTGCGGATCTCCACCAGGTGGTCCGGTCCCTCCAGCTTCCCCCGAGGTGTCCGCAGAACGGCCCGCCCGCCGTCGGGCAGCGGCCGGAGGAGAATCTCGACCCGGCCGTCGGAGGTGACCGCCCGGCGCGTTCCGCTGCCGTCCGGTCGTCCGGCGAGCGCCCGGCCAAGGAGGTCGAGCAGCCGGTCGAAGACGGCGTGGTCCAGCGTGCCGAAGCCGGAGAGCCGCACCGGACCGTCAGTGGTCAGGACGTCCCAGGCCGCTTCGAGTTCGGCGCGTTCCTTCCGCGCCCGCTCGGCACGGGCCGCCTTGATCCCGCCGATGTCGCGCACCTTCCCGGTGCGGGTGAACCGCTCGGTGCGGCCACTGGTCCGCAGCAGGGCCGACACCTCCACCGGCGGAGCCTCGGCCCAGCTGCCCGACGAGGGAACCAACTCCGGGTCGGGGTGGGCGAGATGCGCGTGACGGGCCGGCCCCAGGCCGAAGGCGGCCGACCAGAGGCGGTGCAGGTCGTCCTCGGTGGGCGCCGCGGCGAACCAGCGGGCCAGCTCCCGGAAGTCCTGGACGGCGCTGGAGGAGCGGCGCCGTGACTCGGTGATCCGGTCAAGGACCTGCAGGAGCGTCACGATCGCGCGGCGCGCCACGTCATGCAGTTGCTCCGCCCGGGGTCGTGCCCCGTCCGCAGGCCGGAACCAGGCCTGCAGCCCCTGCCAACGCGCCCGGCGCCGCTCCAACCAGGCCGGCGCGGGATCACCCTCGGCGACCGGCGGCAGCTCGGCACCCCGCAGCGCCCGCTCGTGCAGCAGGCTCACGCCCCGCCCCTCGACCCGCTCCACGGCGGAGGCGACCGCCTGTCCCCGCTGGTCGAGGTTGACGAGGAACTCCTGGAGATAGCCCACCGTCGCGGCCTTCACCTCCCGGAAGGTCGCCAGGTCAGCACCTTCGGCGCGCAGCAGGCGCTGCAACTCGCCGTTGAACGCCTTGGTGTTGGCCAGCAGTGCCTCCAGGTGGCCCTCCAGCTCCTGCAGCGTCGTGAAGACCCGCCGGTCCGAGGACATGGGGTCCCCCAGCAGGACGTACAGCTCGTCGAGCCGGTCCGTGATCGCCTCCAGCACCGCCGTCTGGAGCGCACCGGACGAGGCGAGGACGGACAGCGCGTGCTCGACCCCGGCGGACGCGGCCTCACCGCGCCGGGTCAGCGAGTACTGGAGGTTGCGGCGCTCGTACTCCTCGGCGGTGCGGTAGTTCTCCGCGTGGTTCTGCACGACGTCCAGCAGCTGCCACTCCCTGAGCCTTCGCAGCGCGTCCTGGAGCTCGTCGTCGTCCACCGCGTCGAGCCAGCCGACCGTCCGCAGCCGGGCGCGCACGTCGTCCAGCCCCAGCGCGGTCTCCAGCCGCTCGTTGGCCGCGCCGAAGGCCTGCAGGATCGCACCGTAGAAGTCGGCCTTCTCCCCCGTCGTGAACCGGAACATCTCCGGCGGCACCCTGCGCAACGGCTCCCCTCCCCGTTTTCCGGGCACCACAGTACGCGGACGCGCCGTCTCGGACATGCACCGGAGTGGCTCCTGCAGGCGGATCGTCGACGGGAGGAGCGCCTGCAGCAGCCGGCGCAGGTCGGAGTGCGGCAGGTACAGCCGGCGCAGGTGTGCCGGAGCCTCTGGGGAGGCCTGCGTGCCGGCCGGCCCGGACCGGCTGGCGCATCGGGGAGGCGCAGGAGTCGCGGATGGTGCCGTCCGCGCCGACCGAGCCATGGCCGTCTGCCGCGCGGGTTGTGGTCACCACCGGTCCACGGCCGGCGACAGGCCTGCGGTGCGCGCGGCGACGCCCGCCTGGACAGCGAAGAGGCGGTCCCGCGCTTGCTGGTCGAGCGCGTGGAAGTGGCCGTGCGCCTCAAGGGTGACGAAGCCGTGCACGGTGGCCCAGGCCAGCATCAGGGCTTCCGCCGCGTCCGGCACCGGCGGGCTGCCGAGCCGGCCGCGTTCGGCCGTGTCGGCGACGAGTTCGACCATGTGCTCCATCGCCCGCCGGCCGGCCGCCACGGTCGGTCCGTCCGGTGGGGCCGCGTACCCGGGCACGGGGGCGCCGAAGATGAGGGCGAAGCGCTCCGGATTCCGCTGCGCCCAGGTGCGGTAGCCGATGCAGGTGGCCATGAAGCGTCCGTCCAGGTCGTCCGGCGGCACGGTCTCGCGGGTCGCCGTCAACGCGTCCGACAGGCTGTCGTACGAGTCGGCGACCAAGGCGGTGAGCAGCTCGTCCCGGTCGGCGAAGTAGCGGTACAGCGCGGGCGGGGTCATCCCCATGCTGCGGGCGATGTCGGTGAAGCGGAGGTTCGCGGCGCCGCGCTCGACGATCAGGCTCAGAGCCGCGCGCTTGATCTCCTCCACCGTGTCGGCGCGCAGGCGCTCACGGCGGCTCCGCCCCCCGCTCCCGTCGGTCGCCCCATCCGTCATCGCCTCTCCATCCGCTCGCCGCGCCAGTCACCGCGTTGACAATCCGTACCCGTCGAGGGAAACGTTACGCTTCGTAAGGCACGTTATGAAGCGTAACGCTTTGCCCGGGGCGGAGCCCCTGACGACGCACGGAGGACCACATGTCCCAGGGACTGCGCGAGGATCGGCGGACAGCCGCCGGGGAGAGCGGGTCGCACAGGCCCGGCCCGCTCGGCCGAATAGCCGGTTGGAGCTTCCGGAACCGGGGCCGCACGGTGCTGCTCTGGCTGCTCGCCGCCGGCGCGGCCTTCGGCCTCTCGGCCGGCCTCGGCGCCAAGTACAGCGCCGACTACACCGCGCCCGGCTCGGACTCCAAGCAGGCCCAGCAGCTGCTGGCACGGGACTTCCCCGGGCTGGGCGGTGAATCGATCAGCCTGGTGCTGACCTCGGACGGCAGCGTGACCGACGCCGCCACCCGCGGCCGGGTCGAGGACCTGCTCGCCCGGATGGCCGAGGTGCCGCACGTCAGCGGCATCGACGACCCGTACGGCCCGCGCGGCAAGGTGTCGGCCGACGGCCGCACCGCCCTCGGGCAGATCCACCTGGACGTCGCCGTCGCCCCCGACATGCCCGAGGCGGACACCCAGCGGCTGCTCGACCTCGCCCGCCCCGTCGACGGCGGCCTGCGAGTCCACCTCGGCGGCATGGCGGTCCAGCAGGCCGAGCAGGGCGCGATCGGCTCGGAGGGCATCGGCATCGCGGCCGCCGCCCTGATCCTGGTGATCACCTTCGGCTCGGTCGTGGCCGCCGGCCTGCCGCTGCTCACCGCGCTCGGCGGGCTCGCGGTCAGCAGCGTCCTGCTGCCGGTCCTCGCCGCGATCATGCCGGTCCCGGACTGGTCGACCTCGCTCGCCGCGATGCTGGGCATCGGCGTCGGCATCGACTACGCGCTGCTGCTGGTAACCCGGTTCCGCGAGTGGCGCGCCGAGGGGCTCGAACCCGAGGCCGCCACGGTCGCCGCGCTGGACACCGCGGGCCGCGCGGTCGTGGTCGCCGGAATGACCGTGGTGGTCAGCATGCTCGGACTGTTCGCGATGGGCCTGTCGTTCATGCGCGGCGCCGCGGTCTCTGCGATCCTCTCCGTGTTCGTCGTGATCGCCGCGTCCGCCACGCTCTTCCCCGCCCTGCTCGGCTACCTCGGCCGACACATCGAACGCCTCCGGCTGCCCCAGCGCCGCGCCGCCCGGGGCGAGAGCTCGGTGAGCGCCGGCTGGCTGCGCTGGAGCAGGCTCGTCGAGCGTCACCGCGTCCTCGGTGCCGTCACCGGGGTCCTCGTCCTGCTGGCGCTCGCGGCGCCGTTCCTGGGCGTGCGCTTCGGCTTCCCCGACGCGGGCAACGACCCCGCCGGGCGCTCGAACCGGCTGGCGTACGACGCAGTGGCCGCCGGCTTCGGACCGGGCAGCAACGGACCGCTGGTCCTGGTCGCCGAGTTGGCGCCGGGCACCCCCGCCGAGGCGACGGCCGCGCTGCCCACCGCGCTGAAGGCGGTGCCCGGCGTCACGGCCGTGACCCCTCCGGTGCCCGGCTCCGACGGCCGCTCGCTGCTGCTCACCGTCGTCCCGGACAGCGGTCCGCAGTCCAGCTCCACCAAGACCCTGGTCCGCGACCTCCGCGATCACGTCATCCCGGCTGCGGTCGGCCCCGGCGTCCGGGTGCACGTCGGCGGGGCGACCGCCAGCGCGATCGACAGCACCGACAACATCGCCCGCCGCATCCCGCTGCTGGTCGGCGGCGTGGTCACGGTGTCGATGCTCCTGCTCCTGGTGGCCTTCCGCAGCCTCGCCGTCGCCCTCAAGGCCGCTGTGATGAACCTGCTCTCCGTCGGCGCCGCGTACGGCGTGGTCGCCCTCGTCCTTGAAGGGGGCACCGCCGGCCGGTTGATCGGCATCGACAGCCCCACCCCGCTGCCGGCCTTCGTGCCGGTGCTGACCTTCGCCGTCCTGTTCGGCCTCTCGATGGACTACGAGGTCTTCCTGGTGAGTCGGATGCGGGAGGCCTGGCTTCGCACCGACGACAACGCGGAGTCCATCGTCAGCGGACTGGCGGGCACCGCGCGGGTGATCACCGCGGCGGCGGCCATCATGGTCGCCGTGTTCGCGGCCTTCGTCCCGGCGCCCGACCTGCCGATCAAGGTCATCGGCGTCGGCATGGGGTCGGCCATCCTGATCGACGCCACGCTGGTCCGACTGCTGCTGGTACCGGCCGTGATGCACCTGCTCGGCCGCGGCAACTGGTGGCTGCCGGCCTGGCTCGACCGCCGTCTGCCCCACCTCCACGTCGAAGGACGCACCGAGCTCTACCAGCCGGAGCCCGCCCCCGAGGCCCCCCGCTCCCCGGCGGTGGTCGGCTAGCGGCACCGGCGGACCGCAGGCGCCCCACGACGCCGCGGTCCGCCGGTCACGGCGGAAGGCGGCGACGCAGCGCCCGGATCGGTCCGGCTGACGAGCGGGTCCGTCAGCCGACCTTCCGGGCCCGACGCATGACCGCTGGCTCGGTCCGCCGCAGCAGCCAGTAGACCACCAGGCCGTAGGCCAGGCTGAGCACCAGCAGCATTCCGGTACTCAGCAGCCAGGTCCCCGCGCTGTGCCGGAACAGCGGATCGGCCGCCAGGTTGTTGCCGGGCGAGATGGCGTGCAGATCGACGGTGGCGGCCATCGCCGCCATCGCCCAGCGGGACGGCATCAGCCAGGAGAGCTGTTCGAGTCCCAGCACCCCGTACAGGCGCAGCTGGGTGCCGGTGAAGACGACCTGCACGATGGCCAGCAGCACCAGCAGGGGCATGGTGGCCTCTTCCTTGCCGACCAGCGCCGAGATCAGCAGTCCCAGCATCATTCCGGCGACGGCGAGCAGCGCCATCACGATGACGATCTCGGCGAGCGGCGGCAGGAAGACCCCGCTGCCACCCTCGGGTCTGAGCCGCACTCCCGCCAACGCGACCATGGTGAGCACCACGGCCTGAACCACCGTGACCGTGCCGAGCACCACCACCTTCGAGCAGAGGTACGCCGATCGGGAGAGCCCGACGGCGCGCTCCCGCCGGTAGATCACCCGCTCCTTGACCAGCTCGCGGACCGCGTTGGCGGCACCGGTGAGCACCCCGCCGACGCAGAGGATCAACAGCGCACTGAACACACTGCTGTCGGTGAGCCTGCCGCCGGCCAACGCCCGGGCCAGCACGCCCATCACGAACGGCAGCGCGATCATGATCACCGCGAAGGTGCGGTCGGCGGCCAGTGCGGCGGTGTAGCGGCGCACCAGGGTGCCCAACTGGCGGTCCCAGCGCTGCGGCTGAGGGGGCGGCTCGACCGGTACGGGCCAGGCACGGCGTCGCGCGGGCCGCGGGGACCTCGGGCTGCGCTGCCCGGACGGTGCAGAGGGCACACCACTGCGCCCGGCCGCCCCCGATGGCGGCATTCCGTCCGACTCGGCCGGCCCCGACGGCGCGACCGGGGCTCGGGGCCGTTCCACGGGGTCGATGTACCGGCGGTACGCGGGCGAAGCCCGGTACTCGCCCATCCAGTCGCGGTCCTCCTGGGTCTCGAAGTTCTCGAACACTTGCGGCCACTGCGAGCACCCGAAGTACTCCAGAGCGTCGCCGGGCGGTCCGTAGTACGCGGTGCGACCGCCCGGGGCGAGCATCAGCAGACGGTCACAGAGATCGAGGCTCAGCACGCTGTGCGTCACCACGACGACGGTGCGACCGTCGTCCGCCAGGTCCCGGAGCATCTGCATCACAGAGCGGTCCATCCCCGGGTCCAGGCCGGAGGTCGGCTCGTCGAGGAAGAGCAGCGACGGCTTGGTGAGCAGTTCCAGTGCCACACTGACCCGCTTGCGCTGGCCGCCGGAGAGGCTGGCGACCACCAGGTCGGCCCGCTTCTCCAGGCCCAGTTCGGCGATCACCTCGTCGACCCGGGCGTTCCGCTCGGCCGCCCCGGTGTCGCCGGGGAAGCGCAGTTCGGCGGCGTAGCCGAGCGCGCGCCGGACGGTCAGCTGAGTGTGCAGGATGTCGTCCTGCGGCACCAAGCCGATCCGGTGGCGCAGTTCGGCGTAGTCGCGGTAGAGGTCGCGACCGTCGTAACGCACCGTGCCACCGTCGGCGGGCCGCAGCCCGGTGAGCGCGTTCAGCAGGGTCGACTTGCCCGAGCCGCTCGGACCGGTGACCGCCAGCAGGCAGTCCAGGCCGACCGGAAAGCTGATCCCGTCGAGCAGTCGGCCGTCGCCGACCGTGACCACCAGGTCGGCCACGTCGAGGGTGATGTCGCCGGTGTCGACGAACTCCTGGAGTTCGCCGTCGACCAGGCAGAACTCCGAGTGGCCGATGCCCAGCAGGTCTCCCGGGCCGATCACGGCCTCCACCACCGGTTGACCGTTGAGGTAGGTGCCGTTGTGGCTGTGCAGATCGGTGATCGCGTACCGGCCGTCGGCGGTGGTGTGCAGTTCGGCGTGGTGGCGGGAAACCTCGATGTCGGCCAGGACCAGGTCGTTGTCGGGTGCGCGGCCGATCCGCAGGGTGCGGGCGATCAGCGGATGGATGCCGGTGGGCGGCCGGTACGAGCCGGTGATCGCAGTCAGCGCAGTGGGACGCGGGACGGCGGACTGCTGCGGGGGTGCCAAGGTGAGCTCCACCTCCGGGCCGTCGCCGGGGCTGCCGAACCGGATGACACTGTCGGTGCCGAGGTCACCGAGATCGAGGCGCGAGATCCGGCGGCCCCCGGACCAGGTGCCGTTGTCGCTGTCCAGATCGTCCAGCATCCAGTGTCCGTCGCCGAGGTGCAGCACCGCGTGGTGCCATGACACCCGGGGGTCACTGAGCGGGATCTCGCTGACCGGGTCGCGGCCAACGTGGTACGAGCGGCTCGGGGTGAGGACCCGCGAGCCGCCGGCAGTCGTCATTACCAGGTCCGGCGCAATGGGTGCGACCTGTCGCTCTCCCATGTATTCGACCATAGCCCCTCCGGCCCGCGGAGGGCTTCCACTGGTCGAGGGGCCCGTCGGGCGCCGGGCAGGCACCGCCCCGGTCGGGCCGGCACCACCGTCGCGGGTACCGCACGGGCCGGCCGTCCGGGCACGGCACCTCCGGGCCGGGATCAGCCGTGCGCTCCAAGCCGAGGGGCACGGGGTCGTCGGGCCGGCCGGGCGGACGTTCCCGGTCGGCGGCCGCATCGGGGTACTCCCGTCGTCGCCCGGATGAACCAGTGCGGTTCGCCGGGGGTGTCGACGGGGTGGGTCGGGGTGGCCACCGGGACTCGGACGTGTCGAACCTCTGCTCGTACCCCTCCGCCGGAGAGTTGCCGACTCCTAGGTCGTATACCGCGCCCGGTGGGCGGCGATCAGGTCGCGGTACCAGGCGTACGAGGCCTTCGGGGTGCGCTGCTGCGTCGCGAAGTCGACGTGGACCAGGCCGAAGCGCTGGTGGTAGCCCTCGGCCCATTCGAAGTTGTCGAGGAGGGACCAGGTGTAGTAGCCGCGGATGTCGATGCCTTCGGCGACAGCGGCGGCGAGGGCGTCGAGGTGGGCGGCCATGAAGTCGATGCGGGGCTGGTCGGGGACGGTCTCCTCGGTGACGGAGCAGCCGTTCTCGGTGATGGTGATGGGTGGGAGGGCCTTGCCGTAGGTGTCGCGGAGGGAGAGGAGGAGGCGGGTGAGGGCGTCGGGGACGACGGGCCAGCCGAAGGCGGTGTGGGGGACGTCGGGGATGTCGACGAGGTCGAAGGGCAGGCCCGGTTCGGTGGGGGCGGCGACGCGGGTGGGGTTGTAGAAGTTGAGGCCGAGGCCGTCCAGGCCGGGGGTGTGGATGAGGTCGAGGTCGCCGTCGCGCACGGCGCCGAAGATGTCGTCGGGGACGCCGAGGGCGGAGAGGTCGGGGTAGCGGCCGAGGAGGACGGGGTCGGTGAACAGCCGGTTGTGGAGGGTGTCGTAGGCGGCTGCGGCGGCGAGGTCGGCGGGCTCGGAGGAGGCCGGCTCGACGGGGGTGAGGTTGTTGGAGAGCATCGCCTCCAGGCCGCGGTCGTGGAGGACGGAGGCGGCCAGGCCGTGGGCGAGGAGTTGGTGGTGGGCGGCGGGGAGGGCCTCGAACATCAGGGTGCGGCCGGGGGCGTGGGTGCCCAGGGCGTAGCCGAAGACGGTGTGGACGAAGGGCTCGTTGAGGGTGATCCAGGCGGGGACGCGGTCGCCGAGGCGGTCGGCCACGACGGTGGCGTATTCGGCGAAGCGGTACGCGGTGTCGCGGTTCAGCCAGCCGCCGTGGTCTTCGAGGGCCTGCGGGAGGTCCCAGTGGAAGAGGGTGGGCAGCGGGGTGATGCCCGCCTCCAGCAGTGCGTCCACGAGGCGGTCGTAGAAGGCGAGGCCGGCGGGGTTCACCGCGCCGGCGCCGGTGGGCAGGACGCGGGACCAGGCGACGGAGAAGCGGTAGCCGTCGAGCCCGAGGCCCTTCATCAGGGCGATGTCCTCGGGGTACCGGTGGTAGTGGTCGCAGGCCACCTCGCCGGTGTGGCCGTCGCGGACGGCGCCGGGGCGGGCGGTGAAGGTGTCCCAGACGGACGGTCCGCGGCCGTCCTCCTCCACCGCCCCCTCGATCTGGTGGGCGGCGGTGGCGGCACCCCAGCGGAAGTCCGCCGGCAGGTCGAAGCGGTCGGGCATGACAGCCTCCTGAGGAGAACATGAGGGGCTGTCATATTACTGACGCCGCGCCGGAACACCAGAGGAGGCGACCCCGGACTTCGGCGGTCGGACCCCTATTCGGCCGGAGCCGTGCGCGGCGGCCGACCGGTGCCGGCCAGCGTCAGCCGACGGGTGCCGGCCGGCGCCGGGGCGAAATGCCATGGACCCGTTGCGCGGTGATCCCGGCTCAGTTCCCGTTCGCGAGGGTGTCACCGCGGACCAGGCCGGATTCCGCCGGCACGTCGGCCGGATCGGAGCCCTCGTGCAGGATCCGGTTGTTCTCGTCGACGAAGACCACCCGGGGTTCGAGCTTGCCGAGTTCGTCCTGGTGCACCTGCGCGTAGGCGATGATGATCACAAGGTCGCCGACGCCGATGAGCCGGGCGGCGGCGCCGTTGATGCCGATCACACCGCTGCCGCGCGGCCCCTCGATCACATAGGTGGACAGCCGCTGCCCGTTGTTGATGTCGACGATGTCGACCTTCTCGCCGGCCACCAGGTCGGCGGCCTCCATCAGGTCGGCGCAGATGGTCAGCGAGCCGACGTAGTGCAGGTCGGCCTGCGTCACCGTGGCCCGGTGGATCTTCGACCGCATCAGGGTGCGATACATGACTGCTCCTTCTTTGACGGGGTGTACTGGCACCGTGACGCCCTCGGCGAACACGGGAGACCTCTCCGCGGTTCCGGCTGACGCTCCGTCACGATCAGGGGCCCGCGGCGGGAAGTGCGGTGGTCAGGGGTCACAGATGCGGGTTGACGCGTTCGCGGCGTGATGTGACCATCGAACGGGTTCACGCCCGGGGACGCCGTGGCCGGCGGGAATCGTTGGGGAGGTTCTGCTCGCGTCCGGGGAATCGTCCTCGGCGCTGTGACCTGTCCGCGCGCTGCCACCGGGATCGCCGTCGAGTCCGGTTCGCGCAGGCCGTGACGTGGTGCCGATCGGGCACCCGTCGACGGCAGGGAGGCACCTTCGCGCGCGGTCAGCGAGTTACATCTGCACAAGGGGGAAAAATGATCGCTGCCTTGACGGATCCTCGACAACTCGGTGAGTCCGAGCACCGCGTGCTCGATGCGTACCGCGCCAGAATGAGCGACGCGGACGTCATGCTGGACGTTCCGGCGGGCCACGACCGCTCGCTCGCCGGGCTGCTGGTCGCCGGTCACGCGCTCGAACGGGGACGCAGCGTGGCCTACCTGACCGACGACAGCGACCGGGTGCTCTCGCACGCGAGCGTGCTGCCGGAGCTGCCGGCGGTGCGCCGGCTGCACGGGCAGAGCTCGCTGAGCGACATCGTCGCCTACTACAACGCGCAGGCGCTGGGCGTCATGGACTTCGCCACCTACTTCAACACGAGCCCCAAGGTCGAGCTGGCCGAGGTGGTGGTGTTCGACGACTGGCACACGGCCTGCGAGATGGTCGGAAGCCTGTTCACGCTGCGGGTGGACCGCCGGCTGCAGCGCCGGGCCTACGACGGCATCTGCGACCTCGCGCTGTCGCTCGGGGACGAGAGCTACGCCACGGTGGCGCGGATGCGGCACGAGGGCGCCGACAGCCTGCTCTCGCCGCGGCAGCTCGACCTGGCGGACTGGGCACGGATCGCCGACCGGGCCGCCGAGGTGCTCACCCCGGAACTGTGCACGGAGGACGACAGGTTCACCTGGCCGCGGCTGCAGCCCTGGCTGCACCAGTGCCGGGTGCTGATCGCGCCCGCCGGTGTCGAGATCCGTCCCCCGCACCAGCTCATCCGGACGCTGCCCGGCTACCGCCACGCCGACCAGCGGGTCTTCCTCACGCGGCAACCGGTCGAGTCGGCGGTCGAGCCCGCGAAGGTCGGACGGGACCTTCAGCTGCCGGACACCGACCGGCTCACGCTCTCGCCGAACATGCGGGCCGCCGTGGCCTACCTGCGGGGGAACTACGCGGACAGCGGTCTGACACTCGGTCGCGTCGCGCGCAGTGCGTACATGAGCCAATATCACTTCTCCCGCCGCTTCAAGCAGGAGACCGGCTGGCGGTTCATCGACTTCGTCACCGCGCTGCGGCTGACCGAGGCCGGACACCTGCTGCGCAACACCACCATGTCGATCACCGATGTCTCCCGTACGGTCGGCTATCAGGAACTGAGCCACTTCCAGCGCACGTTCAAGAAGTGGTTGGGCACCTCCGCGTCGGGGGAACGGGGGGGGGTGCGGTTTCCCCACCCCACCGGATCTGGAGGCCGGACAGGCACAATCAACACACCCGTACGACCACCCCCGCGCCCCCCTCTGGGGCGCACATACACCACCCCACCAACTCCCCCCCCCATTAATATTGGGGTGGGCCCCCCCCGGGGGGGGCCCGGGGGGGGCCCCCGGCCCCCCCGACCGCACGGTCAGTGCTGGCAGCACTGACGCATGCTCCACTCCGGACGGTGCCAGTAGTGAGCGGGGTCCTGCGAGGCCGACGGCGCGGCCGGGCGAACGGTCACGGCGGCCGCCTCGGTCGCCCCGGCCGCCTCCGCCGCCTTGGCCGCCTTGGCCGGCCGGAACGGCGCGAGGATCTCCGGCACCGTGCGGGTGACGCCGGCCACCATGACCGACCGCACCGCGGCCGCGGCGCGGATGTCGGTCAGCGGGTCGCCCTCGACCATGACCAGGTCGGCGATCCTCCCCGGCGCCACCGCGCCCAGCTGGTCGCCGTAGCCCAGCGCCCTGGCGGCGTTGCCGGTCGCGGTCATCAGCGCCTCGCGCGGGGTGAACCCGTACTTCACCAGCACGCGCAGGTTCTGGTGCGCGCTGACGCCGACGTCGTCCAGCGGCGCGTCGGTGCCGAAGACGACCAGGCCGCCCCCGCGGTGCACCCGCAGCAGCGCGTCCACCATGCCCTTGGTGATCCGCTGGTCGAGCTCGCTCTCCGGACCCGGCTGCGCGGCGCCGTCGGCCTTGGCCACCAGGCGCCGGTAGTCCCAGTCCGGGAACAGCACCTTGGTGCGCTCGTCCTCCACCAGCGACCGGTCGCCGGCGTACAGCTCGCTGGCGAAGATCATGGTCGACGACACCCACATGCCGCTGGCCACGAGCAGGTCCACCGCGTCCTGCGACATGCGGAAACCGGCGTAGCTCAGCGTGCGCGAGTAGTTCAGCCGATGGCCGCCGCCGGGGTGCTCCATGCCGTCCAGGCCGGTGTGCGCCGCCGGGTACAGATAGTGCGAGGTGACCGGCACGCCCATCGCGTGCGCCCTGGCCACGATGCGCTGCTCGAAGGCCACCGGCATCCGCATGTACGACTTGATCTGGTCGTAGTCCAGCCCTTCGGCGCGGTCCAGTTCCCGCTCCAGCTGCTGGGCGGTGTGGACCGGCCGCATGCAGTTGTAGAAGGCCCGGCTGCCGTCCAGCGCCTGTCCCGAGCCGAGGTAGCGGGGGCCGACCCTGGTGCCGGCCTCCATCGCCTCCCGGTTCTCCACCATCTGGTACGCGAGGTCGCCGGGCGACTTGCTCGTGGTCACGCCGTAGGACAGCCACAGCCGCCCCTGCCGGTCGCCCCACTGCTTGCCGCGCATGTTCCAGTGGTTGTGGGTGTCGATCAGGCCGGGCATCACCGTCAGCCCGGAGGCGTCCACGATCCGCGCGCCGCTGGGCACGCCGCCGCCCCTGGGCAGCACCGCCTCGATCGTCGTGCCGCGCACCACGATGTCGACGTCGCGGCGCAGCTGCTCGCAGGTGCCGTCCCAGAGCGCGCCCGCGCGCACGACCGTGGGCTCGCTGACCCGTACCGGACGGTAGGTGAGGTCGGCGGTGATCGTGCGGGCCGCGCCGCCGTCGGGCCCGACGGTGCGCAGCACGCCGTTGCACAGGTAGACGACGGTGCCGTCCGCGCTGATCGACAGCGAGTCGGTGACCTCGTCGGTCAGCTGCTGCGGCTCGCCGGTGATGGTGCCGTCGGCGGCCACCGGGACCCGCCAGGCGAGGCTCTCCGCGCCGAACACCAGGTGCCGGCCGTCGGAGGTCCACAGCGGGCCGTCGTTGTCGCGGGTGCTGATCGACCGGTCCGGCCCGATCTCCTGGTACCGGACCTTGTTGTCGGCCAGGTCCACGGTCAGCACCTGGTTGTTGCCGTTCGAGGTGCGCTTGGAGTACGGCATCAGCGCGGCCAGCGCGATCCTGCCGCCGTCCGGCGACCAGGTCGGCCGGCCCGGCTGGTAGAGCGCGGGCAGCACCTGGCGCACCGAGCGGTCGGCGACGTCGAACACCCAGGTCTGACCGGACTCGTCCTGGTAGGCGATCTTCGCGCCGTCCGGGGAGAACCGCGGCGCGAGCTGGCCGCCGGGCAGATCGGTGAGCCGGTCGGAGCGCCCGGTCGCCAGGTCCAGCCGCCACAGGTTGGCGGTGCCGGCGCGGTCGCTGACGTAGACCAGGGACCTGCCGTCGGGCGCGAAGTCCGGGTCGGCCGCGAAGTACCCGTCGTCCACGACCTTGCGGGGCCTGCCGCCGATCGGCAGCAGCCACAGCGCGTTCAGCGCGCGGAACGCCACCTGCTTGCCGTCCCGCGACACCGCGGGGTCGGCCATGCCCTTCGCCCGGCGCGACGCGTCCGACACGAGGTTGCGCCGCTTGCGCTGGTAGTTCCGCGCCGAGTACGGCAGTTCGGCGGTGAACGGGATCTCCCGCACGGCCCCGGAGAGCGAGCGGCGGCGCAGCCGGCCGCCGGAGCCGTAGACGAACTCCTGCGCCGAGGTCCACGACACCGGCAGCGGCGGCAGGTCCTCGCCGGTCACGATCGCCTTGGCCCCGAGCATCACCGTGGTCCCGGAGCCGCCCACGCTCAGGTAGCTGACCTGGCCGTCCGGGGCGTAGACCGGCGAGTACACCATGGCGTCGCCGGGTACGCCGGGCAGTTGCCTGCGCAGGCCCGAACCCAGGTCCAGCTCCTCGATGGCGCCGTCACCGACGACGTAGGCCAGCTTCGTGCCGTCCGGGGACCACACCGGGGCCGCGTGCACCTCGTCGGCGTCGGTGACGGCGCGCTGCTGCCCGCTGGCGAGGTCCAGCACCCAGATCCGGCTGACGTGGTCGCGGTCGGAGGCGAAGGCCACCTGCTTGCCGTCGGGTGAGAACCGCGGCTCCAGGTCGAAGCCCCAGCCGGTGGTGAGCCGGGTGAGCCCGGTGCCGTCGGCGTTGATCATCCACACGTCGTAGGCGGTGTCGAGGAAGGACTGGAACACGATCCGGCGCCCGTCCGGCGACCAGTGCGGCCGGGTCGCGTCGTGCTCCTCCGGCGTGATCCGCTGGGCCCGGCCGCCCGCGGCCGGCAGCAGCCAGATGCCGCCGGCGATGTCCACCGCGAGCCGGCGGCCGTCGGGGGACACCGCGACCCCGACGTTGGCGCTGTCCCGCACGGTCACGCTGCCCTCGCCGGGACGGCCGTCCGGCTGCGGCGTCTGCGCGGACGCGGGCACCGCGCCGGCGGGCACCGTGCCGGCGGTCAGCCACAGCGCGCCCGCGCCCGCGACGACCGCGCCGCCGCGCAGCACCTGCCGGCGGGAGAGCCTCTCGGATGGTGACGTGTGTTCCATGGTCTTCCTCGTTACTTTCTGCGCGCGGTGGTGTACCGGGGGGTGCCCCAGTGGTCCACGCCGTAGCTGATGCCGGTGAAGGCGTCCTGTTCCCGCAGCAGGGACATGACCACGTCGGCCTGCTCGTCGTCGTGCTCGATCGCGACGCCGCCGCCGGAACGCAGCAGCCGGGTGGCGGCCGCCACCACCGCGCGGATCACGACGAGTCCGTCCTGGCCGCCGAACAGCGCGGGCCACGGCTGGTGCTCCTGCCATTCCGGCGGCAGCACGACGCCGTCCACCACGAACGGCGGATTGGCCAGCAGCAGGTCCACCGTGCCGTCCAGGTCGGCGAACATCGCGGTGTCGGTGACATTGCCGGCGTGCAGGATGATCGGGGTGTCGCCGAGCTCCGCCTGCCGCGCGGCGTTGCGGCGCGCCCAGGTCAGGGCCACCGGGTCGAGCTCGATGGCGTGCACGGTCGCGTCCGGCCGGGCGTGCGCGACCGCCAGGGCGATCGCCGCCGATCCGGTGCACAGGTCCACCGCGAGCGGCTTGGACACCCCGCTCACCACGTCCAGCCCCCAGGCCAGCAGCGGCTCGGTGTGCTTGCGGGGCACGAAGACGCCCGGGCCCACCGCGACCTCGACACCGCCGAGCACGGCACGGCCGGTCAGGTACTCCACCGGCGTGCGGTCGGCCCGGCGGGCGACCAGCTCCCGCAGCCGGGCCAGATCCTCCCGGCCGAGCGTGGCGTCGAGGGGCAGCCGCTCCACGGCGCGGCCCAGCACGTACTCGGCCAGCTTCTCGGCGTCCCCGCGCGGCTGCCAGGCGCCGGCCTCGGCGAGGGTCTTCTCGGCGTCCGTCAGGAACGCACCCAGCGTCGGTTCACCAATGTCGGCGGTCATCCGTTCCGGACTCCTTCCAGGATGTTCGCGGCCGTCTCCAGATGGCCGCGTTCGTGCAGCGAGGACAGGGCGAAGCGGATCAGACCGGTGCCCTTGGCCACGGTGGGGAAGAAGGCCGGCAGGATGAGCACCCCGGCCTCCTTCAGCGTGGTGGCCGCGCGGAAGGCCGCCTCCTCGGTGTCGAAGTGCGCACCGCGCACCGGGGACCGCAGACCGGCGTTGACGAGCCGGTTGCCGGTCAGCTCGTCGAACACCTCGGTGTTGCGCCACAGCCGCTCCTGCAGCGCGGCGACCTCGCCGTCGAGGTGCAGCCGGGCCGAGGCGACGTTCGCGGCCAGCATCGGCAGCATGATCGAGTGCCCGAAGACCAGCGGGTTCGCGAACTTGCGCAGCACGCGCACGTCGTCCTCGCTCGGTACCACCGCGAACCCGCCGCAGCCGCCGAACGCCTTGGACAGCGAGCCGGCGATGACCACGTTGGGCGGCAGCCGGTCGCCGAGCGCCTCGAAGGCGTAGCCGGCGCCGTGCTTGCCCGCGACGGAGATGCCGTGCGCGTCGTCGATGTAGAGGTGTCCCCCGTGGGGCGCCAGCGCCTCCAGGATCCCGGCGACGTCGATCAGACCGCCCATCGAGCCGACGCCGTCGATCAGCACGATCGGCGTGCGCCCGTCGCGACGGGCGTCGCGCAGCGCGGACTCCAGCGAGTCGGGCGTCTCCAGGTCGAACCGGCGCGCGGGGCCGATCTGGTCGAGGACCCCCCGCAGCACCTGCATCGAGGAGTGCGCGGTCCGGTCCACCAGGAAGGTCGCGCCGCCGGGCGCGATCGGGTAGCTGGGCAGCGCGCCGGCGCCGAGCAGCGGCAGCAGTCCCAGGTGGACGGTTCCGACGGAGGTGAAGGGGACGACCTTGTTGCCGCGATACACCGTGGAGAGCAGGTCCTCCAACTCGCCGAGGTAGTGCGGGCGCATCCGGTTGCGGGAGGTCGACAGGTGCACGCCAAAGCGACGCAGCGCCTCCTCGGCGGCCGTCACCAGCGCGGGGTGCTCCTCAAGACCCAGGTAGGAGCAGGACACGAACTCCAGCGCCTCGGTGCCGTCCGCCAGGCAGACCACCTTGCCGGGCTTGCGGCCGGTGACCACGTGCCCGGTCAGGCCTTGCTCGAACGCCACGTCCAGGGAGTCGGACGTCTTGTTGATGCGGGACTCGACCCAGTTGGCCGGCTGTGTCTCCTGCTGCGGATGGATCATGTCGCCTCGATTCGGGTGGACGCGGACAGGGCGTCGAACAGGTGGGCGCAGGTGTCGCGGTGCTCGTCCAGGGCGGTGCCGAAGAGGTCGCGCAGCCGGCCCTGCGCCGCGGCGAACCCGGCTTCGTCGCCGCCGTCGATCAGGTCGGCCAGTCGGCGCACGGACGCGGCCAGCGCACCGCGGGCCCGCGCGGCGTCGGGATTGGCGACCTGGATGTCCCAGTACACCTCCGGTGTCCCGGAGGCGATCCTGGCCAGCAGGGCCAGCAGGGTCGCGTGCGGCGGCGGGGCGATCTCGCCGAGTTCGCCGATGTCGGTGCCGAGTTCCTCCAGCGCCAGCCCGAAACCGAGCACGCTGGCGTGGGTGAGCACCTGGGCGGCGGCGGTGAGCCGGTCGTGCCGCTCGGCGTCGAGCAGCACCGGTCGGCCGCCCCACTCGGCGAGCAGCCGCAGCAGTTCGGCCGCGGCCGGCCCGTCGTGCACCACGACGGTGGCGACCGGCTTGCCGGGCATGCCCAGGGCCGGCGCGAACATCGGGTTCAGGCTGACGGCCTGCACGCCCTCGACGCCCTGGAGCGCGGTCACCACGGCGTCCTTCACGGACAGCGTGTCCACCAGCAGCGCGCCGGGACGCAGGTGCGGAGCGATGAGCGGGATCGCGGCCAGCCCCGTGCGCTCGGGCACCGCCAGCAGCACCAGGTCCGCCTTGCCCAGCTCCGCGACCAGGGCGCCACCGGGCGAGGTGATGTCCCCGGCGATGTCGCCGCCGGCCGGGTCCACCACGACGACCTCGGCACCCGAACCGGCCAGCAGCGAGGCGAACATGCCGCCGACCGCGCCGGCGCCGCCCGCCACCAGGCAACGCCGCAGCGACCGAACTCCGGTCCCGCTCATGCCAGTCCTCCCAGCGCGGGGCGCAGCGCCGTCGCCGCGACCGCGGTGAGCACCGCGCGCGATTTCACCACGGTCTCCTCGTACTCCTCGTCGGGGTCCGACAGCGCCACGATCGCGCCGCCGACGCCGAAGCTCATCCGTTCGCCGGTGGCGACCAGGGTCCGTATCACGATGCTCAGATCCGCGGCGCCGGACAGGGCGAACCAGCCCAGCGAACCGCTGTAGACGCCGCGCGGGCCCTCCTCCAGCCGGTCGATGATCTCCATCGTGCGCACCTTCGGCGCGCCGGTCATGGAGCCGCCGGGGAACGCCGCGCGCACGCAGCCGACCGCGCTCTCCTCCGCCCGCAGCGTGCCGCGGACGGTGGAGACCAGCTGGTGCACCGGCGCGTACGTCTCCACGTCGAACAGCACCGGGACGTGCACCGAGCCGATCTCGCAGACCGTGTTCAGGTCGTTGCGCACCAGGTCGACGATCATCAGGTTCTCCGCGCGGTCCTTCTCGTGCGTGGAGAGGTCCAGCTTGAGCAGCTCGTCCTGGTCGGGGGTGCCGCCGCGGGGCCGGGTTCCCTTGATGGGCTTGGACTCCACGACGCCGTCGGCGCCGATCCGCAGGAACCGCTCCGGCGACGCGCTGAGCACCGCGACCTCGGCGAAGTCCAGGAAGGCCCCGTAGGGCACCGGGCTGATCCGGCGCAGCCGGGAGTAGGTGTGCCGGGGATCGATCCTCTCGTCCACGGTGACCGTGTTGGTCAGGCAGATCTCGTAGGACTCGCCGAGCCGGATCTCGTCGAGGCACTCCTCGATCCGCTTGAGGTAGCCCTCGCGGTCGTGGCGCGGACGGGCGGTCTCCCAGCCGGCCATGTCGGCGGCCTCGGCGCCGGCCAGTACACCCGTGCGGCCCGGGTCGTCCACGGCGGACCCGTCGAGCCGGGACAGCCGGGCCGCCGTCCCGTCCAGCCAGTCGAGCGCGGCCGCCTCGTGCTCCGGCGTGCTCAGCGCCAGCAGGTACGACCGGTGTTCCACGTGGTCGACGACCAGCGCGCGGTCGGCGAACAGCAGGGCGGCGTCGGGGGTGTCGGCCCGGTGCACCCGGGAGCCACCGGTCTCGGCCTTCAACTCGTAGCCCAGGTAACCGACGTAGCCCAGGTTGAAGTCGAACGGCAGACCGTCGGGTGTCGGCAGCGACCGCGCGGCCAGACTGTCCTGGAGGTAGTCGAAGAAGTCCCGGTGGACCTCCTCGACCCGGCCGTCCGAGTGGGTGACGGTGACCAGCTGCCGGCCGACGTCGTAGGAGACGTACTCGGCCAGCGGTCCGCTGTCGTCGCCCATGATCGAGAACCGCGAGCGTTCGTGGCGGGTCTCGCTGCTGTCCAGCCAGAAGCTGCGGGTGGAGCCGGAGAACAGTTCCCGGTGCGCCGCGTCCGGGTCCGGCTCGTGCGCCGCTTCGCGCACGTGCAGGCGCAGATCCGACGTGGCGTCAGCTGGCGTCGGTCGCGCGGCCGGTGGAGGCGGGGCGACGGCCGGAGCGGGGCGCGCGTCCATCGCGAGGTCGCGGAAGTTCGCCAGCAGCAGCCTGCCGTGTTCGCTGCTGATGGATTCGGGGTGGAACTGGACGCCCCACAGCGGGTCCGTCCGGTGGCGCAGGCCCATCAGCACGCCGTCCTCGGTCCACGCGGTGCGTTCGAGCACCTCGGGCAGGTCGGTGACGGTCAGCGAGTGGTAGCGCACCACCGAGAACGGCGTGGGCAGCCCGGCGAAGACGCCGTCGCCGGTGTGGTGCACCAGCGAGCTGCGGCCGTGCATGGGTTCGGGCGCGAGGCCGACCTTGCCGCCGAACAGGTTCGCGATGCCCTGGTGGCCGAGGCACACGCCGAGCACCGGCCGTCCCGACTCGAGGACGGCGCGGGAGCTGATGCCGAAGTCACGGGCCCGGTCGGGCCGGCCGGGCCCGGGGGACACCACGATGCCGTCGAACTCGGCCATCCGCTCCGCCGGGAATTCGGCGTCGTTGCGCACCACGACCGGCGCCCGGCCGGTCACCTCGCCGAGCAGCTGGTACAGGTTGTAGGTGAACGAGTCGTAGTTGTCGATCAGCAACATCCGCATTGCCCGGTCTGTCCTTCCTTCAGTGTGGCCGTGGTGCCTAGCTCGCCGGGGTGTTGCCCATGACCAGGTCCTCGACCCGGCAGGTCTCGGCGATGATCAGGTCGTACAGCCGGCGCAGGAAGTCCTGGTCGATCCCGTTGCGCTCGCCGTACCGCGCGGCCCGCTCCTGCACGATGCCGATGCGGTGCGGCTGCATCATCGGGACGCCGTGCTCCCTCTTGTGGTGGGCGACGCGCACACAGACGTCGATCCGGTCGCGCAGCACGTCCAGCAGACGGGCGTCGATGCCGTCCAGTTCGCCCCGCAGTTCCTCGAGTTGACGGTCCGCTCCGCCGGATCGTGCCGCCGAATCCCCCATGGTCACCTGGAATCTCCTCGTGATCGTCTCGCCCACCGAAGGGCTCTTCCAGATGTACCTGCCAACGGCGGTCCGCAGCAGCCCGCGCGGCGGTTGCGGCAACAAACGCGGTCTCGCGCAACAACCGACGTCCACATGCGCAAGAAAGACCTTGTCGCTTCCGGCACGCCCACGGACGATCGGTTCCCGGAAACCATCACCGGAAGGCGCGCCGATGACCTTGTCCGCTCGAACCCTGCTGTCCGCCGAGTCACGTGCGAAGCTCGCCGCGGATCCCCGTCTCGGGGGCGGGAACGTCCTGGAGTCGGCGCTGGCCGTCAGCCCGAACCCGGACCTGCCGTTCATCGCCACCGGCCGGCCGGTCGCCACCTGCGACGGCGGGACGACGACCGAGTTCAGCCTCCGCGGGCTGGACCGGCTCGTGCAGAGCTGGTCGGTCTGGTACCTCGACCGGGGCGTGCGGCCCCGGGACCGGGTCGCGGTCCACATCGAGGACTCCTTCGCCTACTCGGTCCACCTGCACGCGCTGGCGACCATCGGCGCGATCGCGGTGCTGATCAACAGCAAGGCCCCCAAGGAGAACGCGCTCGAACTGATCCGGCGCACCGAGCCGGTCGGCGTCTACACGACCCGCGGCCGGCACGACCTCCTCGGCCCCGAGCTCGCCGAACTGCCGGGCTCGCGCTGGGTCGTACTGGCCGAGGACGTGCCCGCGCCGCCCCAGGCCGAGCTGGACGCCGCCGCGCGGTTCCGGCACGCGCCCGACGACCCGGTCTCGATCCTGCATTCCTCGGGCACCACTGGCTTCCCCAAGCCGGTGGTGCAGACGCACGCGTCCAGCGTCGCCGGCCCGCGGTTCCGGCTCACGAACTACCTGGACTCGCCCGACGACCTGATGATGGCCGCGCAACCGCAGTCGCACCTGGGCTCGGTGGTGTACGTCAACTACGCCGTCCTGGCCGGCACGCCCATGGTCGCCCACTACGACCCCACCGGCGCCGACCTGGTCGACGCCATCCGCCGGTACCGGCCGACCACGGTGATGGCCTTCGCGCACGCGTTCACGGAACTGGCCGACGTCGAGGTCGCCGACGGCGCGGTCGACTCGGTGGACAGCTGGGTGACCATGGGCGACGCCATCCACGAGGCCCACCTCAAGGCCATCCTGGGCAAGCGCGACCCCGAGCTGCCCTCCGCGGTGTTCTACGACCGCTTCGGCGCCACCGAACTGGGCTGGGGCCTGATGGTGCAGCCGCGATCGCTGGCCTCGGAGCGCAACGACCGCTGCATCGGCCGTCCCGACGCGCTGTCCGAGGTCGTCGTGCTGCGCCGGGACGGCACCGCGGCCGACCGCGGCGAGATCGGACTGCTGGGCGCCAAGGGCCCCACCATCACCGCGGGGTACTGGAACGACTCCGACACCACCTACCGCAGCCGGCTGTCCGGGTACTGGCTGTCCGGCGACCTGGCGTACCAGGACGAGGCCGGCGACTTCTACCAGGTGGACCGGGCGGTGGACACCATCGCGACCGCGGCGGGCCCCGCGCACTCGGTGCAGATGGAGGAGCTCCTGCTCAACGAGCTGCCGGTGATCGTGGACTGCACGGTCGTGGCCGGCCGGCACGGCGGGAACACGGTCGCGGTGGCCCTGGTCGCCGCCCACGGCGAGGACCTCGACCCGGCGCAGCTGCTCGCCTCGGCCAACACCGTGCTCGGCGCGGCCGGCCACCCGACGCTGGCCGTGCTCGAACTGACCGGCTCCGTCACCGACATCCCGCAGGGCGTCACCGGCAAGGTGCTCAAGCGTCAGCTCCGTGAACGCTACGACACGCTCGCGGACTACCTCCTCGCGAGCGACCCCGCCGCGGTGGCCACCATCCTCTAGGCGGGCGGCCACCACGACGTGCGGACGTCATCCCCGGGCGACCTGAGTTCCCTCGGCGATGACGTCCGCGCCGGCCCACTCGGTGCCCAGCATCGCGTACACGGCCAGGTCCGCCCGCTGCCCCTTGAGCATCTCGCCCTGTACGAAGAACGCCTCCCGGCGCATGCCGAGACGCTCCATCAGCCGCATCGACGAAACGTTGTTCCCGTTGCACATGCCGACCACCCGGTGGAAGCCGTACCGCTCGAACGCCAGCCGCAGCACCTCGCGGCCGGCTTCGGTGGCGTACCCGCGGCCGCCGTGGTCGGGGTTCATCACGAAACCGATCTCGGCGCGGCCCAGTTCGGCGCTCAGCCAGTCCAGGTTGAACTCGCCGATGAGCCGGCCGGACTCGCGCAGCTCCACCGCGACGGCCAGGTTGTCGCCCTCCCCGGCCAGCTCGGACTCCGAGATCCTGGTGGCCAGCGCGGTGCGCGTCTCCTCGCGGGTGCGGGCGTCCCACAGCAGGTACCGGGTCACGTCCGGACGGCGCTGGATGTCGTGCAGGTCGTCGATATCCGCCTCGGTGAAGGAACGCAGCACCAGCCGGTCAGTGACAACAGGATCCACGGGTGAGACTCCGAATTGGATTATTCGATGAATGGTCCAGCGGATACTAGCATCCGAAAATCGGCATTTAGGGGAATCGTGAACACCTTGTTCCGCGGAGTACGCCGGTGATCCGTCGACTGCCGTTGATCGCACTCGTCGCCGCGTGCGGCGTCTCCTCGTGCGGCGCGACGATGACGATGATCGCCCTTCCCTGGTTCGTGCTGTCCAGAACCGGCAGCGGCCTCCAGACCGGGGCCGTGGCCGCCGCCGAAACGCTCGGGCTGGTCCTCTCGGTGGTGCTGGTCGGCCCGCTGCTGGACCGGTACGGCGCGTGGCGCGGCAGCATCATGGCCGACCTGGCGGCCTCCGTCGCGGTGATCGCGATCCCGGCCGCGGAGGCACTGGACCTGCTGTCGCTGCCGGTGCTCGTGGTCCTGGTGTTCGGGATCGGCGCCGGGCGAGCGCCCTCCCGCAGCGCCAAACAGGTGCTGCTGCCCGCCGTGCTGGCCGCGACCGGCGTCCGCGTCGAGCGGGGCACCAGCGCGGAGGAGTCCGCGCTGCGCACCGGAGACCTGCTCGGCGCGCCGCTCGGCGGCATTCTGATCGGGCTGATCGGACCCACCTGGGTCCTGCTGGCCGACGGCGCGGCGCTGCTCACCGCGGCGGCGCTGGTGGGCCTCCTGGTCCGGCCCGCGGCCGCCGCCGGGCGCGCGCCGGCCGGCGGCGCGCACGGCTACCTGCGGGAGCTCAAGCAGGCCGCCGAGCACTTCCGGCGCGACCGGTTGCTGCTGGTCATCGGCATGCAGTGCGCGGCCTTGAACGCCCTCACCGTCGGGCTGCTCTCGGTGCTGCTGCCCGCCTACGGACTGACCGTGTGGCACGACAGCACGCTGGTCGGCGTGCTGATCGCCGCGTCCAGCGGCGCCAGCATCCTGGGCACGGCGCTGTACGGCTGGCTGGGCGACGGCGGCCGTCGGTGGCGGGTGTTCGCGATCTGCTCCCTGGTCTCCGGCGCGCCCGTCTTCCTGGCCGTGGCGGCCGACCCGCACCCGGTGCTGCTGGTGCTGGTGGTCTCGGCCTGCATGATGGCGAACGGCCCGATCAACCCGGTGATCGCCGCGGTCAAGTACGCCCGGGTGCCCGAGGGGCTGCGCGGCCGGGTGTTCGCGGCGTTCCACGCCTCGGCCAACGCGGCCATGCCGGTGGGACTGCTGCTGGCCGGGGTGCTGCTGGACGCGGTCGGGCCGACCGCCGCGGTGCTCGTGCTCGGCGGGCTCTGCCTGCTCGTTTCGCTGTGGCCGTTCGTGTTCCGGGTTTGGCGGGAGTTGGACGAACCGGAACGCCTCCCGTCGACGGTCGGATAATTCGCGCAACAAATGCCGCCCTCAGCAAAAAATACCGCCCCATAACGCAAAGAAGCCGGTCGTCCGGTCGTCCGACGGAATCTAGTGTTCGGGCGTCGACGGAATGGGAATGGGACCACGCGAATGCCCGGTGCGGCCGGCCCGTCGGCGCCGGGGCCGCCCGGGCAGGAACGCGCGCGCTGCGCGGAGCGGTCCGGGCAGGCACGGCGATCGTGCGCGACGAGATCAGCACACAACGGAGGTTCCCGATGAACACCGGCATTCGGCTCGCCGCCGACCTGGACGCCATCAGCCGGGAGGAGATCGAGCGACTGCGGGCGCACAACTTCACGCGCTTGGTGGCCGCGGCCCGGCGCACGCCCGCGGTGCTGCGCCGCTGGCCCGGGCTCGACTCCGTGCACAGCCTGGACCGGTTGCCGGAGCTGCCCGTGCTGACCCCGTCCGCGCTGGCCGACGGCTGTCCGCCGCACTCGGTGGAGTTCCTGATCGACGGCGACCAGCCCGGCATGGTGCTTCGTTCCAGCGGGACCTCCAGCAAGGTCAAGATGATGTACCACTCCTGGGCGTTCAACGAGCAGGTGTCCGCGCTCGGCGCGCGCGGGCTGCGCGCGACCCTGCCCGAGCCGCCCCGCCGGGTGGCGAACTGCCTCTACGGGGCCGAACTCAACGGATCCTTCCTGTTCACCCAGGAGGTCGCTCGGCTGCTCGGCGCGCGGGTGTACCCCCTGGGCAACGTCACCAGCGTCGCGGAGACGGCGAAGATGATCTCCGAGCACGCGATCGACACCTTGGCCGCGCCGCCGGGGTACGGGGTGGACCTGCTCACCGGAACGCCCCCGGACCTGCTCGCCTCGATGCGGACCTACCTCTACATCGGGGAGAGCCTCGGCGCCGGCCGCACCGCGGCGCTCACCGCCGCCCTGCCCGGCCTGACGGTGCGCTCGCTGGCCTATTCCACCACCGAGACCGGGCCCATCGGCTACCAGTGCCAGTGGCTGTCCGGCAACGACCACCACGTGCACGAGGACGCGATGGTGGTGGAGATCGTCGACGAGGAGACCGGGCTCGCCGTGGCCGACGGCGAGGAGGGCGAGGTCCTGGTCACGCCGCTGAGCGACACCGGCATGGCCCTGTTCCGCTACGCCATCGGCGACCGGGGCCGGCTGAGCACCCAGCCGTGCCGCTGCGGCAGCCGGGCCTCCGTGCTCACCCTGCTCGGCCGGGCCCGGCAGTCGCTGAACGTGGACTCCGAGACCGTCTCCGCCGACCAGTTGATGTCGCGGCTCGCCCGGTTGGGCATCACCGATCCCGCCGACTGCCAGTTTCAGGTGCTCTGGACCGTCAACCGGTACCGGGTGCGGCTGCTGCTGTCACCGAGCACGCCCGGGGACATCACCGTCGACGCGGTGGTCGCGGCCTTCGCGGACACCGTCGAGCTCAACCAGATCGTCACCGGCCCGCGCTGCCTGGGATTCACCGTGGAGCACGTCGAGCGCGGCGACTTCGAGCGCACCGAGCGCGGCAAGGTGCCCACCCTCTACCAGCGAACGGTCACCGCATGAACCGGAACCCCTGCCCCGTCACCCGGTCCTACCTGGACGAATGCGCCGCCGAGGGGCGCGACGGCCTGCGCGGGGTCGTCGACCACCTGCGGTTCCCGCCGCACTTCACCGCGGCCTTCGACGGGCGGGTGCTCGGCCGGCCGCTGTTCGTCGAGGAGACCGCGATCCGCGGCGTCGCCGACCGGCTCATGCGGTTCCACGACCTGATCGTCTCGCTGCCCGGCCGGCTCCACGGTGGCGACGTGTTCGCCTACGGCGAGGCGCTCGGGCTCGACCGCCGGTCGGTGGAGATCGTCCGCCGGAACGGACTCGTGCCGCCGATCCCGTACGGCCGGGCCGACCTGCACCGCGACGGCGACTCCTGGCGGCTGCTGGAGTTCAACATCGGCGCCGACCTCGGCGGCATGGAGCGGACCGGCGACATCCCGCGGGCGCTGATGGACGTGCCCAGGTTCCGGGAGTTCGCCGAGAAGCACCGGCTGACCTACCCCGACATCGGGGCGGGCATCGCCCGCATGCTCACCCGCTGCGCCGAGAGCGTGTCCGCCGCCGGCACACCGGTGGTCGTGATGCTGGAGAGCAACGGCCGGGTGGCCCGGTACCGGAAGTACATGCTGCCCTTCCAGGAGTACATGCGGGGCAAGGGAATCGACCTGCGACTGGCCGAGGTGGGCGAGTTGAGCTCGCCGGGCGGGAAGATCCACCTGGACGGCACCCCGGTGGACGTGATCCTCCGCTACGTGTCGGTGGACCAGATCCTCGCCGACCCCGAGGTCGCCGCGGCCATGGAGCCGGTCTTCCGCGCCCACGAGGAGGGCCGGACCGTGCAGCTGACCCCGATCTGTACCGACCTGCACGGCAACAAGGGCATCCTGCCGATGCTGCACGACCCCCGGTTCCGGGCCGCCCTGGCCGAGGACGAGCTCGCCCTGGTCGACGGAATGCTGCCGTGGACGCGGTCGATGGCCGAGGGCACGGTCGAGGTGGACGGCGACGTGGTCGATCTGATCGACTACTGCCGCGCCCATCGGGAGGACCTGATCCTCAAGCCGAACAACGACGCGCGCGGCGGCGGCATCGTCGCCGGCTGGGAGACGTCCGACGGGGACTGGCGGCGGGCCCTGACGGAGTGCGACCGGCGACGGTTCCTGGTGCAGCGCAAGGCCCCGGCGCAGCCGGAGCCGGTGCAGGACGCGGAGACCGGCGAGGTGCGGGACTGGCTCGCGACCTGGGGCGTCTACCTGACCGACGAGGGGTACGCGGGCACCTACATCCGTGCGCTGTCCGAGTCCGCCGGCAGCGCGGTCGTCGGCTGGGACGCGCTGCCGCAGCTCACCGCCGTGTTCAGCTACCCGGCCTGACCCGTACTCGTGGGCGAGCCCGGGCGCGGCATTGCCTTAACCTTCATCCATTGCAACGATCCATTGCGTTCGAGTTCAGCGTCATTGCATCAATTTACCGCCGCTGAGCTGGAAAGACGCGTTCCACGCGATTGACGTCGAGTCAGAAACGGCCGTAGCTTTCCAGTTATCCGAACGTGCGGCAACGCGAAACGAGGAACGGCCATGGGTGAATCCCCGCACACCGTCACGACCATGCCGGTGGCACGCCGCCCCGGCTGTCCCTTCGACCCGCCCGCCGAGCTGACCGACGCCCGCCGGCACGCGCCGATGAGCCGCTACACCTTCCCCGGCGGGCAGCCCGGCTGGCTGGTCACCGGATACGACCTGGTCAGGGCCGTGCTGGCCGACACGAGGTTCAGCTCGCGCAAGGACCTGATGCTCCACCCGACCATCGACTACGGCGACTTCCAGATCCCGCCGGCGCCGCCCGGGGAGTTCGTCCTCATGGACGAGCCCCAGCACAGCCGCTACCGCAAGCCCCTGACGGGCAGGTTCACCGTACGGCGGATGCGGCTGCTCACCGAGCGCATCGAGCAGGTCACCACCGCCCGCCTGGACGCCATGGAGGCGGCCGGGCCCCCGGCGGACCTGGTGACCGCGTTCGCCAAGCCCATCCCCGCCATCGTGATCTGCGAGCTGCTCGGGGTGCCGTACGAGGACCGGGGCTCCTTCCAGGAGCAGGTCGACTCGTTCATGAACGGGGAGACGAGCGACGAGGACATGATGGCGGCCTACGCCTCGACCCAGGAGTACCTGGCCGAGCTGGTGGCCGCCAAGCGCGCCGACCCCACCGACGACGTGCTCAGCGACCTCACCGACAGCGATCTGACCGACGAGGAACTGAAGGGGATCAGCCTGATCCTGCTCGCGGCCGGTCTCGACACCACCGCGAACATGCTGGCCCTCGGAACCTTCGCGCTGCTGCGCAACCCGGACCAACTGGCCGCACTGCGGGGCGATCCCGCGCTCGCCGACCGGGCCGTGGAGGAACTGCTGCGGTACCTGAGCGTCGCCAAGACCTTCATGCGGACGGCCCTGGAGGACGTCGAACTCGGCGGCCGGACCGTCAGGGCCGGCGAGCGGCTGATCCTCTCGTTCAACACCGCCAACCGCGACCCCGAGCGCTTCCCCGATCCCCATGTGCTCGACCTGCGGAGGCAGGACGGCGGACACCTGGCCTTCGGCCACGGCATCCACCAGTGCCTGGGCCAACAGCTGGCCCGCATCGAGATGCGGGTCGCCTTCCCCGCGCTGCTCGACCGCTTCCACACGCTGCGCCTGGCCGTACCGCCCGAGGAGGTCGCCCTGCGCCCGGAGATCGCGGACATCTACGGGGTGAAGAGCCTCCCCGTCACCTGGGACGCGTGATCGATGAGGATCACCGTGGACGCCGAACGCTGCATCGGCTCCGGAATGTGCGTCCTGACGGCCGGCGAGGTCTTCGACCAGCGCGAGGACGACGGCACGTCGTTCGTGCGGCAACCCGAGCCTCCGGCCGAGGCGTTGGACGCGGTTCGCGAGGCGGTCGCCCTGTGCCCCGCCTCGGCGATCAGCCTGTCGGCCGACCCGCGGCACCAGGGCGGGTCCGACGCATGACCGTCCGGCGGAGGAACGGCGAGGTCCTCCGCCCGGCGGGTGCGGACCTCGGCGACCGGTCTCCGTGAAGAGTGGAGCCGGGTCCCGCCCCCGGCCAGGTGGTGGACACCCATACCGGAACGCCGGAGGTATGTGACGCCTCCATAGGGATGGCACTGCGGCGTCCGTAGCGTGTCGCGCACTTGGCCCCCGGTGTGGAGGAGTGAACGCGTATGCGAAGGAACGGGCGTGGCAGGCGAAGAGGACTGGGCTGGGTGCTCGCGGGCGTCCTGGCGCTGGCCGGTGCGGCCGTCCCGGCGGGGCCGGCCGCGGCCGCGGTGCCGGCCAACCTGACCCTGGAGGCGACCTACAGCACCGTCGCCAACGGCTGGGACCGGGTCGAGCGCTACCTCGACACCACCACCGGCTTCCGGCAGGAGCAGTACCCGCCGGACGGCCGCGGCGACCAGGACGGCCAGCGGCTCACCTTCTTCGGCGGCGTCAAGCAGCCCTTCTCCGGCCGTTTCCTGCTCTACTCGGCCCCGGGCTGGAACACCGGCGCGCACCAGGTCCCGGTGCTGCTGGTGCACGGCGCCAACGACAACCCGGACCGCGCCTGGGCCAACCCCGGCGAGTCCGGCGGCTACGGCTGCGGCTCCATGTCCTGCCCGAACACCGGGCTGATGCAGAACCTGGCCGGGCGGGGCTACCGGGTCTTCGCGATCGGCTTCGCGCACAAGCAGGGCGACAACCTGATGCAGGCCCAGGAGGTCGGCGACGCCGTCGCGCTGATCCGTGCCAAGCTCGGCGTCCCGCAGGTGGACGTGGTCGGCTGGAGCAAGGGCGAGATGTCCTCGCGGGCCTACGTGTCCTCGGTGAAGCCCTCCTGGGGCCGCCCGTACGCGGGCGACGTGCGCAAGCTGATCACCCTCGGCGGCCCGAACGGCGGCTACGACTACCCGTTCGCGCACGGGTGGGCGCACGACTTCTCGATCTGGCCGCAGTGCGGCGGTGCCGTCAACGCCCCGTCCCCGCACCTGCGCATGACCTGCTACGGCACCTACACCGCGCACCCGGAGTTCTCCTTCACCCCCTCGGGCGGCTACGACAACTACCCGGGACAGCGGCAGATGCTGGCCCGCTGGGACTCGGTGTTCGGCATCGACCAGACCCAGCAGGACTGGTACACGACCTACTACGGCGGGCAGGGCTTCTACACCGACGGCGGCGGCATCCAGGCCGCGATCAACGCCGGCTCGCTGATCGCCCCGCTGCACCAGGCCGGGGTGCCCTCCTCCGTGACGGCCTACCTCCTGGCCGGCGGCACGCCCAGCATCGTCGGGATCTTCAACGAGAACCGCGGGCCCAGCGACGGCGTGGTCTTCGTGGCCAGCGCGCTGGACACCACCGGCTACGGCACCGTCGGCGGCACCGCGCTGATCGCCCTCGCCAACCACCTGCAACTCGGCTGGGACAGCGCGGCGAGCGCGCAGGTCGCCGGCTGGCTGAACTGAGGACATCCCGGATGATCACCGACCGACTGATCGCCACCGACCGGCTCACCGTGGGCTACGCCGAGATCGCGGGCCGCACCGGGGAACCCGTGGTCCTGGTGCACGGCAACGTCTCCTCCGGCGTCTTCTGGCACTCGACCATGACCGGGCTCCCCGCCCGCTACCGCCCGCTCGCCCCCGACCTGCGCGGCTTCGGCCGCACCGAGCCGCTGCCGGTGGACGCCACCCGGGGCCTGCGCGACCACAGCGAGGACCTGCTCTCCTACCTCCGGGCGCTGGCCCTGGGCCCGGTCCACCTGGTCGGCTGGAGCATGGGCGGCGGCGTGGTGCTGCAACTGCTGCGCGACCACCCGGAGCTGGTCCGCTCGCTCACCCTGGTCAACCCGGTCTCCCCGTACGGCTTCGGCGGCACCCACGGGGTGGACGGGCGGCTCAACTCGCCCGACGGGGCGGGCTCCGGCGCCGGCGGCGCGGCCCCCGATTTCGTCCGGCTGCTGCGCGAGGGCGAGACGGGCGCCGACTCGCCGTTCGCGCCGCTCTCGGTGCTGAACACCACCTACGTCAGCGAGCCGCTGGCGGAGCCGGACCACTACGTGGCGGCGATGCTGACCACCCGGACCGGGGAGGACCACTACCCGGGCGACAGCCGCACGAGCGAGGCCTGGCCGGGCTTCGGTCCCGGCGAACGCGGGGTGCTCAACTCGATGGCGCCGACCCACTTCCGGATCGACGACCTGGAACTGGTCGAGCCGAAGCCGCCGATCCTGTGGATCCGCGGCACGGCCGACGTGATCGTCTCCGACACCTCGCTCTTCGACCTGGCCCACCTGGGCGCCATCGGTGCCGTCCCGGGCTGGCCCGGCGCGGACACCTGCCCGGCCCAGCCGATGGTGGCCCAGACCCGCGCCGTACTGGACCGCTACGCCGCCGCCGGCGGGCGGGTGCGCGAGGTAGCGGTCGAAGGCGCCGGGCACAGCGTGCAGTTGGAACGGCCGAAGGAGTTCCTGACGGCGCTGGTGGAGGTGCTGGACGGGGCCTGACGGCGGGACGGCCCCCGGCGGGTCGAGCGGTCCTGACGGACGGGGAAGGGGGGCCGGGCCGGGCTGCTGAGGCCCCCCGACACCTGTTGGCGCCGCCCCCCGCGGGCACCCCCCGCCCCCCGCGTGGGGCAGGCGCG
>NZ_JBHXTL010000017.1:62918-96456 GCF_042677365.1 Kitasatospora sp. NPDC127116 | reverse complement strand
CCGGCCCACCGGTGGGCCGGGGCACCCGACGACGCCCACGGTTCCGGTCAGGCGGGCTTCGCCGCCGGCTTCGGCGTGCGGATCAGCAGCGTCGCGATCACCAGGGCGCAGCCCACGAAGGCGATGCTGGCGGTGAAGGCGCTCTGCACGCCGTGGGTCAGCGCCCGGTGCGCCTCCTCCACCGCGGTGCCGGCCTGCGGGTGCTTGGCGGCGTCGTCGCTGGCGGTGCCGTACACCGTCACGAGGATGGACAGACCGAGCGCACCGCCCAGCTGCATCATCGTCTGCAGCACGCCCGAGGCCGCACCTGCCAGCTGCGGCTGCACCCCGCTCAGGACGGTCACGTTGGTCGGCATCAGGCAGCAGCCCGCTCCGACGCCGAACAGCAGCATCGGTCCGAGCACGCCGACGGCGTAGCTGTCGGACGCCGAGATGCGGCTGAGCCACACCGCGGTGACCGTCATCAGCAGCGCCCCGACCACCATGAAGCGCTTGGCACCGTACTTGGGCAGCAGCTTGGGGACGACCCTCGCCACCGCGAACATGCCGAGCGTCATCGGCAGGAACGCCAGCCCGGCCCGGATCGGCGAGAACTCCAGGACGTTCTGGATGAATTGGCTGAGGAAGTAGAACAGGCTGAGGATCGTCGCCGTGAACATCAGCATGTTCAGGTAGGCGGCGGTGCGGGTCCGGTCCCGGAACAGCGCGAGCGGCACCATCGGATGGCTGACCCGACGCTCGACCAGCACGAACCCGATCAGCAGGACCACCGCCGCGACGAAGCAGGTGACCGTCAGGGAGTCGCTCCAGCCCTCGGCGGGGACCCGGATGAACGCGTACACCAACAGGCCGACGCCGGCCGTGCCGGTGATCGTCCCGAGGAAGTCGAAGCGGCCGTTCTGCCGGGCGGTCTCCCGGATGCACATCGGGGCCAGCACCGCCACCGCCACCCCGATCGGCACGTTGACGAACTGCACCCACCGCCAGGACACCCAGGAGGTGAGGATGCCGCCGAGGATCAGCCCGATCGACGTGCCCGTGGCCGCCGTCGCCGAGTAGATGCTGAGCGCGCGGTTGCGCGGCGTCCCCTCCTCGAAGTTGCTGGCGATCAGCGCGAGGGTCCCGGGTGCGGCCATCGCCGCGCCGACGCCCTGCAGCGCGCGGGCCAGGATCAGCAGCCACGGCGCGTTCGCCAGGCCGCCGAGCAGCGAGGCCGCCGTGAACAGCACGGTGCCGATCACCAGCACCCGGCGCCGTCCGAAGATGTCGCCGGCCCGTCCGCCGAGCAGCAGCAGGCCGCCGAAGGCGAGCAGGTACGCGTTGATCACCCACGACAGCCCGACCGGCGAGAAGTCCAGCGCCGCTTGGATCTTGGGCAGAGCGATGTTCACGATGGTCGAGTCGATGCCGACCATCAGGTAGCAGGTCGCGATGACCGCCAGGGTGAGGCCCGGCCGGCGCGTTCCCGCCGGCGCGGGACGATCCGGCGCCTCCTTCGGGACGTCCGTGCCGACAGCGTTCCGGTTGGGCATGGTGCTCCTTCTCAGGCCCGGTCCGGACGCGTGCGAGCAGTCGCCGGAGGGCAGGTAGCAACGGTGGAGGACCCGGTGGCCCACCCAGGACTCCCGATTCCTCAACAACCGTAGAGCCAAAGCTCGACGCCAGTCAACGTGCGTTGAGCGAGGTTGGGTAATATCGATACGTGGACACCAACGGACCTGCCCGCTCCCGGGCCGAACGACGTCGCAACTCGGAGCGCCGCATCCTGGAGGCGGCCCGTCGGATCTTCGGCGAACTCGGCTACGAACGGACCACCATGCGCACCGTGGCCAAGGCGGCCGAGGTCGATCCAGCGCTGATCATGCAGTACTTCGGCAGCAAGGAGGGCCTGTTCCGGCAGGTCGTCCGGATCGACACCGAGTCGATGGACGCCGATGCCACCGAGCCGCTCAGCGAGCTCCTGCTGGCCGGACTCGGCGTGAAACTCGCCGGCATGCCCGCCACCTCGTTGACCATGCTCCGCTCGATGCTCACCCACCCCGAGGCGGCCTCCGAGATGCGGGCCGTCTTCGGGCAGCAGATCAAGCAGATCGCCGCCGTCCTCCCCGACGACGAGGACGCCGACCTCCGGGCCGCGCTCCTCATCACCGCACACCTCGGCGTCGTCATCGGCCGCCACCTGCTCGAACTCGACCCCCTCCGGGACGCCTCCCCCGAGAAGATCGTCGACCTCCTCCAGCCGGGCTTCCGCACCCTCGCCGCCGACCCCGACGCGGGCTGACCACGACCCCGGAAAAGCCGACGGCCGGGAAGGGCAACCGCCCTCCCCGGCCACATGTGCTCCGGACCGCCTGCGTCCTACCCGTCCGCCCCGGTCCCGTCCGGCCGGTGACCGACCGCCAGCACGTGACCGGCCGTCCCGAACGGCTCAGTGGTGATGCCGACGAACCCCGCGTCCGCCAGATAGCCGCGACACTCCGACTCCAGGTACTCCGAGCCGCCGCCCTTCGTCGCCAGATACATGCTCAGACTGGCGATCAGCTTGGCCCGGTCCGACCGCGCCTCGTCCATCATCCGGTCGAACACCAGCACCGACCCGCCCGGACGAACGGCCCGCGCCGCCTTCCCGATCAGCATCCGCCGGGTGTCCGGGGACCAGTTGTGCAGCACGTCCCCGAAGACCACCACATCCGCCTCCGGCAGCGGATCCGTGAAGAAGTCCCCGCCGTGGAAGCCGGTCCGCTCCCGCAGCCCCGCTCCCGCCATCAGCCGATCGAAGAACGGCCCCAGCTGCGGCAGGTCGAACACCTCCACCGTCAGGTGCGGAGCCGCCTGGGCGATGTGCGCGGCGTGGTTGCCCCGCGCACCTCCCACGTCCAGCACCGTCCGGTGGCGCGACCAGTCCACCGCCGCCGCGAGCAGCTCTCCCGGCACCGAGTTGTACGAGTCCAGCCCGTCCAGGAAGTCCCCGAGCGTCTCCTCGTCATCCGCGACCGAGGAGTAGAACCCACTGGTCCACCCGTCGCCCCGAGGCTTCCCGTCAGCCCCGCCCGTCTCATCACCGCCCCGGAGCGAGGCCGCGACCCCCGACCAGGACGGATACATCAGCCTGCTGTAGTAGCCGAACGAACTCCCCAGGTAGCCGGCCTTCCCGGCCACCAGGAACCGCTCCGCCGCCGCGCTGTTGGCGAACCGCCCGTCCCTGGCCTCCAGCAGCCCGAGGGTGACGAGCAGGTGCAGAAAGTCGGCGGCGGGCCGAGGATCCAGCCCCAGCCGCTCACACAATTCCGTCCCGCTGGCGGGACGTTCACGCAGTTCGGTGAACACACCGAGTTCCACGGCGGCCAGAAGCCCCTGCGCCTCGGCGAACCGGTTGGCGAGGTCGATGAGCTCCTGCGGATTGTCGGAGGAGATTCGATGGCGGGTCATGGCCCCATCCTCGGAGCCCCTGCTTAATTTGCCATAAATCCCGCCCGTTCCCCGACGTCTCCGTCGCGTACCCCGCCCCCCGGGGAGGGCCGTTGGAGCATGGCGCCGCGCGGTGCGGCGCCGCCCCGGTTCGGCGTGGGGACGGTACGGCGCCGGGACGGGCGGAGGGAGCCGGACAGCGGCGTCGGGCCGCGCTCACGCGTGGGCGCTGATCTCACCGCCGGCGGAGAGCACGATGGAGATGCCGTTGGCGTCGACGCCGACGTCGTGCTGGTCCGTCTCCAGCGTGCCGTACACGGCGTTGTCGTTGCCGAGGATCTCCGCGCGGTACCGGAGCTCGCCGAGCTTGGTGACCTTGGCCGTCCAGCCTCCCGCCAGCTTGAAGGTGCCCGGTCCCTGGTGGCTCCCGCCCATCCAGGAGTGGATCCGGCCGTCCAGCGAGAGCATGACGAACATGCCGTTGGCGTCGAGTCCGTCGTCGTGCTCCTTCGTCTCCATGGTGGCGAGGACCTGACCCTTGTTGAGGATCCTGGCGACGTAGTGCATGTTGCCGAGGTCCTTGATCTCGGCCGTGCTGCCGTCCACCAGGGTCTCGGTGCGGACGCCCGGGGCCGTCTTGGGCGGCGTGCCCGGCGTCGTCGCGGCGCGCCCGGTGGGGGCGGCGGTCGGGGCGGTGGCGCCGTGCGTGGCGGGCGTGCCGGACGCGGCGGGCGTCGTGGCAGGTGCCGTGGCGGCGGGGGTGGTGGCCGGCGCGGTGGCGGCGGGCGGGGCGGTGGTCGCTGCGGCCGAGCCCTGGGTGTCCGAGGTGGGAGAGCAGGCCGTCGCGGCGGGAACCAGCAGGGCCGCGGCCAGGACGGTTCCGGCGAGCGTACGGGTGGCGGTCGCGCGGCGGATCGTCGGGAGGGGCATGCGGGTTCTCCTGAGCGCAGTACGGGTGAGGAGCAGCCGGTGCGGGTCGTCCCTCCCGTGTGGGCCGGAGGGCGGGCGCCGGGTGCAATTCGAAACTAGTGCGAACAGTCGACGGAATGGAGCATTCCGTGTCACCGAACGGCAACGCCCGGACCGCTTCGCACCGGTCACGCCCCGTCAGGCACGGCTCCCGGCCCCGACGCTCCTTCGACCGTTGCCGCGAGGAAGGCCGCGCCGGACGCGAGCAGCGGGGGCAGCGGGGCGGCCGCCGGGTGCCAGGGCGCCTCGTACTCCCAGCAGACCCAGGAGCCGGGCGGCAGCAGGCGCAGGCAGTCGGTGATCGGCAGGACGCCGGCGCCCAGCGGGAGCGGGGTGCGGTCGTGCGGTCCGGCGATGTCCTTGACCTGCACGTGGCCGGGGTACGGGGCGAGCGCGGCCCGGGTCTCGGCGGGTGTCTCGCCCGCGAGGTGAGTGTGCATCAGGTCCCACAGGGCGCCCACGGACGGGTGGGCGACGCGGGCCAGCAGCCCGGCCACCGCCCGTCCGCCCCGGTGGGAGTCGTGGGTCTCGACGAGCACCCGGACGCCCAGCGCCCGGGCCTCCCGCGCGACCGCCGCGAGCCGCCGGGCGCCCCGGTCGTCGGCCTCGGCCCGCGGACCGTCGCCGCCGCGCGGGAAGACCCGCACGGCGCCCGCGCCCAGGTCGGCGGCGAGCCGCAGGTGGGAGCGGAGCGCGTCGGTCACCGGGGCGTCCGGTCCGGGGGCGGCGACGCCGACGTAGGAGGCGAGCGCGAGGGGGGTGAGGCCGTGCGCGCGGAGGGTGCGGGCGGCGGCGCGGCGCTCCCCGGGGGTCATCGCCGGGTGGACGGACTCGCCCTCGGCGCAGCGCAGTTCGAGCCCGTCCCAGCCGTGGTCGGCGCCGAGCCGGGCGGCCTCGGCCAGCGGGAGCCCGGGGACGCCGAGCGTGGAGTAGGCGAGCGGCATGGCGGCTCCATGGCTTGTCGGGCGGCCCCGGACGGCCGGGCCAAGGATATATTCAAGCTGAGACAAAGTCCTGACCGCCCGGGCCCGACCCGGGCCGAGGAGCCCGCGATGCCCCCGAGCCGTACCCCCGCCACCGCCACGACGCAGACCGTCGCCCAGGTGAACCAGACCGTCCTGCTGGAGGTGCTGCGGCGGCACGGCACGCTGTCCCGGCAGCAGCTGGCCGCCGAGAGCGGGCTGAGCACCGCGACCGTGCACCGGCTGGTCGAGGTGCTGCGCGCCGAGGGGCTGGTGGAGGTGGAGACGGAACGGGCGCCGTCCAGCGGGGGCCGGCCGCCGCAGCTGATCCGGTACAACGCCCGCGCGCAGACCGTGCTGGCGATCGCGATGCGCCCGCGCCGGATCGTCGGCGTGGTGGCCGCCCTGGACGGCACGGTGCTGCACGAGGCCGAGCACCACTGGGCGTTCCCCGGCCCGGACCGGCCGCGGGAGATCGCGGCCGGCGACCTGACCGGCCCGCTGCTCGCGCTGGTGGACGGCCTGCGGGACTGGGCCGGGCGGCACGCGGGGGCGCCGCGCGCCCTCGTCGTGGGCGTGCCCGGGGTGGTCCGGGACCGCACCGGGCTGGTGGAGTTCGCGCCCGCCCTGGACTGGCCCGGGCTGCGGCTGGGCGTGCTGCTCCAGGAGCGCTACGGCGTCCCGGTGGCGGTCGAGAGCAACGTCAACCTGGTCGCACTGGCGGTGCGGCAGTCGCCGGCCGCGTCCGGCGTGGGCGACCTGGCGGCCGTCGTGGTGGGCATCGAGGTCGGCGCCGGAATCGTGCTGGACGGCCGGCTGCACCGGGGCCGGCTGGGCGCGGCCGGGGCGCTGGGCCATCTGATGTCCGGCCACGCGGCGCTGGACCGGCCGCTCGGACGGACCGGCGACACCCAGGCGAGGATCGGCGACCACGCGGTGGACCGGCGGATCACCGAGGCCGGCCTGACGGTGTCCGGCACCCCGGCGGAGCGGGTGGCGGGCCTGTTCAGGCTGGGCCGCGAGGGCGATCCGGCGGCGGTCCGGCTGATCGGCGAACTCACCGACGACCTGGCGCTGGTGGTGGCCAACCTGAGCGCGGTGCTGGCGCCGGAGCTGATCGCCCTGGGCGGGCGGCTGTTCTGGGAGAGCGGGGGCGAGCTCCCGGCGGCGATCGAGAGCCGGCTGCAGGGGCGGGTGCCGGTGCTGCCGCGCCTGGTGGTCGTGCACAGCACCACCACCGAGCTGGTCGGCGCGGCCTCGGCGGCGGTGCGGCTCGCGGACGGGGCGACCTTCATCACCCGCTGAGGCCCGCGGGCCACGCGTCACGGGCGCGACGGCCGGCACGACGCCGGCACGACGGAACCCCCACTATTTCTCACTATGATAGAAACTCCTTGTGCGTCAGCGACCCGAGGAGAACCGGATGCCCACCGCCGCCTTCGCGATGGACCCGGAGCGCTTCCCCGACGTGTACGGCCCCCGGGCGCGCGCCCGGGTCGCCGCCCGGGTCGAGGTGCTGGCCGACCCGGCCTCGCCCGACGGGGTGTGGAGCGCCGAACGGCTGGCCGCCGCACCGCAGGCGCTGCGCGACGTCGAGGTGCTGTTCACCGGCTGGGGCGGCCCCGTCCTGGACGCCGCCGCCCTGGCCCGGCTCCCCCGCCTGCGACTGGTGCTCTACGCCGCCGGCTCGGTGCGCCGGATCGCCGGCGAGGCGTTCTGGGCGGCGGGCATCCCGATCGTCACCGCCGCGCACGCCAACGCCGTCCCGGTCGCCGAGTTCACCGTGGCCCAGATCGTCTACGCCCTCAAGGGCGGCTGGCGCCACGTCCTCGCCGCCCGGGCCGCCCGCGCCGCCGTCCCGGCCGCCCGCACCCCGGGCGGGTACGGCTCCACCGTCGGCGTCCTGTCGCTCGGCGCGACCGGGCGGCTGGTCTGCGAGATGCTGCGCGGCTACGACGTCGAGGTCCTCGCGCACGATCCGTACGCCCCGGCGCCGCCGCCCGGGGTCCGGGCCGTCGGCCCGGAGGAACTCTTCGCCACCGCCGACGTGGTGAGCGTGCACACCCCGCTGCTGCCCGGGACCCGCGGCCTGGTCGGCCGGCGGCTGCTGACCTCGATGAAGCCCGGCGCCACCCTGGTCAACACCTCGCGCGGAGCCGTCCTGGACGAGCCCGCGCTGCTGGCCGTCCTCGCCGAACGACCGGACCTCTTCGCCGTGCTGGACGTCACCGACCCCGAGCCGCCGCTGCCCGGCTCCCCGCTGTTCACCCTGCCCAACGTCGTCGTCACCCCGCACCTGGCGGGCAGCCGGGGGCTGGAGCGCCGCCGCCTCGGCGATCTGGTCGTCGACGAGTTCGAGAGCTGGCTGCGCGGAGCGCCGCTGCGCCGGGCGCTGGACCCGCACACCTACGAACGGATGGCCTGACCCGTGCCCGACCCCCTGAACCGGAGCGGCCCGGACGTGGTGCTGATCCTGACCGACCAGCAGACCGCCGACGCGATGAGCGCCGCCGGGAACCCGTACCTGCGCACCCCCGCGATGGACGCGCTGGCCGCCGCCGGCACCCGCTACCCCAACGCCTACTGCGCCCAGCCGCTCTGCACCCCCTCCCGGGCCAGTCTGATGACCGGCCGCCTGCCCAGCACGGTCGGCGTGACCGGCAACACCGGCGGCCCCGAGGACCCGCTGCTCGGACGGCTGTTCACCGAGGCCGGGTACGACTGCGGCTACGGCGGAAAGTGGCACCTGCCCGAGCTCGACCTGCCCGCGGACCGGTGCTTTCGCCGGATCCACCCGGCGGGCGGGGACGACGCCGGACTCGCCCGCGCGGCCGCGGAGTTCGTCCGCGCCCCGCGCGAGCGGCCGTTCCTGCTGGCCGCCTCCTTCCTGGAGCCGCACGGCATCTGCGAGTGGGCCCGCGGCCAGGACCCGCGCACCGGTCCGCTCCCGCCCGCGCCGCCCGTCCCGCGACTCCCGCCGCTGCCCGCCAACTTCCCGGTCGGGCCGTACGATCCGGCGCTGCCCCGGCTGGCCCGGCTGGCCCAGCCGCACACCCACCCGACCGCCGAGTGGCGGGAGGACGACTGGCGCCGCTACCGGCACGCCTACTACGCCCTGGTGGAGCGGGTGGACCGGCACATCGGACAGCTGCTGGCGGCCCTGGCGGAGCGCGGCACGGACCGCGGGACCGTGGTGGTGTTCAGCTCCGACCACGGCGACGGCGCGGGCGCCCACCGCTGGAACCAGAAGTGGGCCCTGTACGAGGAGTGCGTGCGGGTGCCCCTGGTGGTCTCCGCGCCCGGGGTGGCCGCCGGCGCCGTCGACGAACGGCTGGTCGCGGCCGGGCTGGACCTCATCCCGACGCTCTGCGACCTGGCCGGCATCGAGGGGCCCGACGGGCTGCCCGGCCGCAGCGTCCGAGCCCCGCGGCCGCACGACAGCGTGGTGGTCGAGACCCGCTGGGAGATCCCCGGCTTCAACAACGCCCTGGGCCGGATGGTCCGCGCCGGGCGGCACAAGTACGTGTGCTACGCCTGGGGCGACCACCGGGAGCAGCTCTTCGACCTCGCGGCCGACCCCGGCGAACTGGTCAACCTCGCGGTCGACGCCCGGCACGCGGCACTGCTCGACCGCTTCCGGGCCCTGCTGTCCGAGCACTGCGCGGAGGTCGCCGACCCGTTCGCGCGCTTCGTCCCGCGGGTCGCCGGGGAACCGTCGGTCGCCGGGGAACCGCGGGCCGCCGGGGAACCGCACGCCGCGCACTGACGCGAAGGGGCCGGCCCGCCCGGGCCGGCCCCTCCCCCGCCGTTTACGGCCGGACGGCGATCAGTTCGCGCCCGCGCAGCGTGTAGAGCACCCCGTCCTCGTCCGCGGCCAGCCGGGCGCCGCTGTACCACTCGGCGTCCAGCTCGACCAGCACGGTCGCGGCCAGGGTGTCGCGGTCCAGCCGGAACAGGGTGCGCTCGCTGACCCCGTACAGGGCCCCGCCGAGGGCCAGCAGCCGCGGGTTGGCGCCGGACACCGCCCCCAGGTCGGCGCGCCGCCCGATCACCGGGGTGAACCCGCGCCTCCCGGAGCCCCGCAGGTCGACGGTGAACGCCCGGCCGTTCACGGTGAGCCCGTACAGGGTGTGCCCGTGCACGGCCAGGCTGCTGACGCCCGCGCCCAGGTCGGTCGCGGTGCGCCACAGTTCACGGCCGGCCACCGGGTCCCAGCCGGCCAGGTCGCCGCGCGGGCCGGTGGGCCGGGCGTTGTCGCCGCCGAGGAAGGCCTGTCCGCGCCCGGCGGCCACGGCGCGCACCATCTGCTCGGGGCCGAGCGGGTCGGTGTGCACGGTGGGCCGGCCGCTGCCCGGGCGGTAGGTGACGAAGGAGCCGCCGCCGGTGGTGTCGGCCTGGACGCCGAGCAGCAGCAGGCCGCTGTCGGGGTCCCGGCGGATCACCTGGGGCCGGTTCTGCTCCTGGGGCAGCGCCGCCTCCTCGACCGGTGCCCGGTCGGCGCCCGGCCGGTAGCGCCAGATGCCCTGCGAGGAGTAGACGCCCAGGTAGAGGGTGCCGTCGTCGAGGACCAGGGTGTCCTTGGCCTCGCCCGGCACCGGGAGCTTGTGGACGGTGCCGGCGGCAAGGTCGTGCAGGGCGATCGAGCCGTTGCCGCCGACGTACACCCGCCCGGCGCGGGCCGCCACCGACATGCCGAGCTGGGGGGCCGCGGGCGCGCCGGCCTCGACCAGGTCCCGGGTGGTGACGGTCCCGGTGCCGAGGTCCAGGGTCCAGACGGTGCCGCCCTCGGTGACGCCCGCCAGGGTGTCGCCGAGCCGGCCGAGGCCCCAGGAGTTGCCGTCCGGCACGGGCACCGCGAGCTGGTCGAGGGCGCCGGTGGCGAGGTCGTGGCGCCACAGCACGCCGTGCTCGGTGGAGGTGAACCAGAGGGTGTCCCCGCGGCGCTGGAAGTTGGTGACGCTCTTGGTGCCGGGGACGGCGAAGGAGCGCAGCACCCGGTGGCCGGCCGGGTCGAGGAGCGCGACGTGGGCGGGCGCGCCCTCGGTGGAGACGGCCAGCAGGTCGTCGCCGAGGACGGTGATCCGGCGGATGATCGTGTCGCCGCGCAGGTCGGGCGGGGTGATGTCGGTGACGGCGCCGGTGGCCCGCTCGACGGCGTACAGGCTCGCCCGGGTCGCTCCGCCGCCGCCGGCGAGGTTGCTGCCGACGCCGAGGTAGGCGTGGGTCGCGGTGGCCGCCACGGCCCGGCCCTGGGTGGCGCCGGGCGCCGGGGAGGTGACCTCGGTGACGGCGCCGGTGGCCGGGCTCCAGGCGTAGAGGCCGGGACCGGCGGCCCGGCCCTTCTGCCGTCCGGTCGCGTAGACCGTCCCGTCCGGTGCGACGGCCACGTCGCGGACGTCGGCGCCGGGGACGTTGCCGAGCGCGGTCAGTGTGCCGTCGTAGCGGTAGAGGTTGGCCGCGCCCGGGGCGTCGGTGACGCCGAGGTGGAGCACGCCGTCCCGGGCGGCCGAGCCCTGGACGAAGTTGCCGGTGGGCAGCTCGACGGTGGCGGTGACCCGGCCGGTCGGCAGGTGGTGGCCGATCACCCGGGCCGGGGCGAGGTTGCGCGAACCGATCCACAGGGTGTCGCCGATCAGCGTCGCGCTCATCAGTGGGAAGTCGCTGTTCCCGGGGCCGAGTTCGGTCACGTCCGGTCCGCTGGACGGCCGGGTCGGCGGCCGGGTCGACGGCCCGTTCGGCGGCGCCGCGACGGCGGTCCCGGCCGGTCCGAGCACCGAGAGCGCGGCCACCGCACCGGTGCCGAGCAGGAGTTGGCGACGCGAGGGGGGCACGGCAGGCATGGGGCTCCAGAGTCCGGTCATGGGCGGGTCGGGCCGGGGGCGCCGGCGGCGGCCAGCAGCTCCCGGGTGTACGGGTGGGCGGGGGCGGCGAACAGCTCGGCGGCGGGGGCCCGTTCGACCACCCGGCCGTGCCGCAGCACCAGCACGTCGTCGCACAGGTGCCGGACCAGCGCGAGGTCGTGCGAGATGAACACCAGCCCGACGCCGTGGTGTTCGCGCAGTTCGGCGAAGAGGTTGAGGATCTGCGCCTGGACCGAGACGTCCAGCGCGGAGGTCGGCTCGTCGGCGACCAGCACCTGCGGGCCGACGGCCAGGGCCCGCGCGATCGCGACCCGCTGGCGCTGGCCTCCGGAGAGCCGGTGCGGCCGGGCGTCGAGCACCGCCTCCGGCAGGCCGACCAGCTCGCACAGCCCGCGCGGGTCACGGTCCCGCGGCCCGTGGGCGGCCTGCGGTTCGGCCAGCGCCTCGCGCACCGTCATCCGGGGGCTGAGCGAGGCGTACGGGTCCTGGAAGACCAGTTGCACCCGGCGGCGCAGCTCGCGTTCCTCGGCGCGGTCGGCCTCGACCCAGGACCGGCCGTCCACCCGCACCGTCCCGGCCTGCGGGCGCACCAGCCCGAGCAGCGCGCGGGCCAGGGTGGACTTCCCGGAGCCGGACTCGCCGATCACCCCGACCGCGCGGCCGGGCGCGGCGCTCAGGCTCACGCCCTCCAGGGCGGGCGGGCGGCGGCGGCCGTAGCGGACGGTGAGGCCGTCGGCGACCAGGACGGGCTCGGCGGCCCGCTCCGACCGTCGCGGCCCACTGTCCTGACGCTCCGTCACCACAGCTTGGGACACCGGGAGATGGCAGGCGAAGCCGGAGTCGGCCGCACCGGTCCACCGCGGCGCCGAGGCCGTGCAGCGGTCGTCGGCGGCCGCGCAGCGCGGGGCGAAGGCGCAGCCGTCCGGTGCCCGGCCGGCCGCCGGCGGGCGTCCGCCGATGACGGCGAGCGGTGCGCCGGGCGGACCGTCCAGCCGGGGCACGCCGGCCAGCAGCCCGGCGGTGTACCGGTGCCGGGGTGCGGCCAACAGGTTGGCGGTGGAAGCCCGCTCGACGATCCGTCCGGCGTACATCACCTGGACGGTGTCGCAGCCGCGGGCCACCACGCCGAGGTCGTGGGTGATCAGCAGGACGGCCGTGCCGGTCTCGTCACGAAGCCGGACCAGCAGGTCCAGGATCTCCACCCGGGTGCTCGGGTCGAGCGCCGTGGTCGGCTCGTCGGCGATCAGCAGGTCCGGGCGGTTGGCCATCGCCATGGCGATCAGCACGCGCTGGCGCATGCCGCCGGAGAACTCGTGCGGCCGGTCGCGGTAGCGGCGCGCGGGCTCGGCGATGCCGACCAGGTCGAGGAGTTCGAGCGCCCGGTCGCGGGCGGCCCGGCGGCTCGCGCCGTGCACCAGGGCCGCCTCGGCGAGCTGGCGGCCGACCGGCATCCGGGGGTTGAGGTGGGCCAGCGGGTCCTGGAAGACCATGCCGACGCGTCGGCCGCGCACCGCGCGCACGGCGGGTTCGGGCAGGGCGAGCAGGTCGGTGCCGTCGAACCGGACGGTGCCGCCGGTGGTGCGGCAGCCCGGCGGCAGCATCCGGTTGACGGCCAGCGCGGTGAGGGTCTTGCCCGAGCCGGACTCGCCGACCAGGCCGAGGATCTCGCCCGGCCGCACGGTGAAGTCCACCCCGCGCACCGCCTCGCCGCCGCCCGCCGTGACGCGCAGGCCGCGTACCTCCAGCAGCGGCGGGCCCGGCACCGCGGCGGCGGTCGGGGCCCGGTCGGTCCCGGTCGTCGTCACCGCACCGGTCGTCGTCACCGGATCAGTCGTGGTCACCGGATCAGTCGTGGTCACCGCACCGGTCGTGGTCACCGGATCAGTCGTGGTCACCGCATCGGTCGTGGTCACCGGATCAGTCGTGGTCAACGCAGTCTCTCCCGGTTGAACGAGTCGGCGAGCAGGGTCAGGCCGAACACCAGCAGGCCGAGCAGGAGGACCGGCGCCAGGGCGTAACCCGGGTGGAGGAAGAGGTACTTGGAGCCGGTGTTGATCATCGTTCCGAGCGAGGGGGCGGGCGGCTGGATGCCGAGGCCCAGCACGCTCAGTCCGCCCTCGGTCTTGACGGCGTGCGCCATCGCCACGGCCAGCAGCGCGGTCGTGGCGTCGGCGACGTTCGGCAGCACGTGGCGGCGCAGGATCCGGCCGCGCGGCACGCCGAGCACCCGGGCCGCCACCACGTGGTCGCGGGCCAGCTGGGCGAGCAGCGCGGCCCGTGCCTGGCGGCCGAAGGAGGGCAGCGCGCTGAGCACGATGGTGGCCACCACGGTGCCGATTCCGGGGCGCACCAGCAGGGCGAGCGCGAGTCCGAGCAGGACGCCGTGCAGGCCCAGCAGCAGGTCGAACAGCCGCTGGACGGCCTCGCCCAGCAGCCGGTTCAGCCCGCCGAGCAGTCCCAGCGCGGTGCCGAGCACGGCGGCCGCCGGGACGGCCAGCAGGCAGACCAGCAGCTCGGTGCGGATCCCGGCCAGGGCCCGGGCGAGCAGGTCGCGCCCGACCTCGTCGGTGCCCAGCAGGTGGGCCGCCGACGGCCCGGCCAGGGCGTCCGGGCCCTGCCGGTAGGGGTCCGCGGCCAGCAGCGGGCCGAGCAGCCCCAGCAGCACCACCAGGAGGACGAGCAGGGCGCCGGTGCGGCCGCGCCGGGTGCGCAGCGCGGCCGGGAGCGCGGGCGGGGCGAGCCGCCGGCGGCGCGCAGCGGGGGTGGTCGTGGCGGTCACCGGTCCTCCCCGGTGCCGGCGCGGGCGATCCGCGGGTCGAGCCGGCCGACCAGCAGCTCCGAGCCGAGCTGGACGAGCACGGCGACGGCGACGGCGAGCATGATCAGGGTCTGGGCGACCGGGTAGTCCCGCTGGTTGATGGCGTCCAGCAGCAGCTGGCCGAGGCCGTGCCGGGCGAAGAGCTGTTCGGCGACCACCGCGCCGCCGAGCAGCTCGCCCAGGTGCAGGCCGAACTCGACGAAGAACGGCGCCAGGCTGTTGGGCAGCACATGGCGGGCCAGGACCCGCCGGGGCGACGCCCCCTTGGCGACGGCGGTCAGCACGAACTCCTCCTGGCGGGTGCGGCGCAGCTCGGTGGCGAGCAGCCGGGCCAGCACCGCCGAGCCCGGCAGCGCGAGCGCCACCGCGGGCAGCGCGAGGTACTGGACGGCGAGGTCCGGCGCGGCGAACAGGTCCCGCTCGCCGCCGGCGGGCAGCAGGCGCAGCAGCACCGCGAAGACGAAGACGAACAGCACGGCGGTGACGTACACCGGCAGCGCCAGCAGGGCGGTGGCCAGCGGGTCGAGCACCCGGGCGAGCCGGCCCCGCCGCTCGGAGGCCAGGGCGACGCCCAGCAGCAGGCCGAGGACCAGCATCAGCAGGCCGGCGGCGAGGGCGAGCTGAACGGTGCTGCCGACGCTCTGGCCGATCAGGCGGGTGACCGGTTCCCGGTAGTGGAAGGAGCTGCCGGGGTCGCCGGTGAGCAGCCCGTGCAGCCAGCCCAGGTACTGGACGGGCATCGGCCGGTCCACGCCGAGGCTGTCGGCGAGCCGGTCGCGCTGCTCCTGGTCGGCCTCGGCGCCGAGCGCGGCGGACACCGGGTCGCCGGGGGCGAGGCGGAGCAGCAGGAAGACGGCGACGGAGGCGAGCCAGAGCGTGGCCAGCGCGCCGGCCGCCTTTCTGGTCCAGTAGGGCACGGGAGTACTCCGGATGGTCGGGCGGGCGGGGGCCGCCGTCCCAGGACGGTGGGGGTCGCCCTGGGACGGCGGTCGCGTTGCGGCGCGTCAGGCGGTGCGGCGGGTGTCGTCGAGCCGCAGGTAGCCGAGCGCGCTGGTGGCCACGCCGTGGACCGAGGAGGCGAAGGCGTAGGTCTCCCAGGTGTGGGCGAGGGTGATGTGGAAGGACTCGGCGAGCAGGTACTCGGACAGTTCGTGGTTGACCTCGGCCCGGGCCTGCTCGTCGGCGGCGGCGAAGGCGCGGGACTGGAGTTCGGCGTAGGCGGGGTCGGTGACGTGCGAGGTGTTCCGGCCGACCTGGAGCGGGCCGGAGACGGTGATCCCGCTCAGCGGTGAGACGCTGACCATGCCGTGGTTGGCGATGAACAGTCCTTCCAGCGTGCCCTGTTGGATCTTCGGCTGGAGCGCGGCGTTGTCGAGCAGCTGGACGTCGACGCCGAAGCCGGCCTGCTCCAGGTCGTACTTGACCAGTTCCACGAGGGAGGCGAACACCGGCGAGTTGGCGGCGGTGAGCGGCACCCGCGCGCCCTCCGCACCGGCCTCCCGGAGCAGCCCGCGGGCCTTCTCCGGGTCGTGCGGGTAGCGGGTGACCTGGTCGGGGGTGACGCCGGGGGTGTTGGACGGCCAGGGCAGGCTGCTCGCCTCGGCGTGGCCGCCGTACACCTGGGCGACGATGCGCTCGCGGTCCACCGCGTACTGCAGGGCCTGGCGCACCCGGCGGTCGTCGAAGGGCCTGCTGGTGGTGTTCACGCCGAGGAACGCCTGCTGGTAGGAGGACTTGGCGGACTGCACGGCGAAGCCCGGGTTCCCGCCCAGCACCTTGAGGTCGCGTCCGGGCACCGCGCCGATCAGGTGGGACTGTCCCGACTGGAGGGCGGACAGCGCGGCCTGGCTGCTGGTCACCGACCGGACGGTGATCCGCTCGAAGCGGGGCCGCCCGCTCTGCCAGTAGTGGTCGTAGCGGGCCAGGTCGAGCTGGTTGCCGCCCTTGAACGACTGCCAGGTGAAGGGCCCGGTGCCGTTGACCTTCTCGGCGGCCTTGCCGTCGACGTAACTGCGGGCGTCCACCACGGGGTTGAAGGCGAGCGCGTCGAACAGGTTGCTGGTGGGCCTGGCGAGGGTGAGCGTGACCTCGTTGCGGGCGCTCGCCCTGATGTCGGCGAGCCGTTCCAGCAGCGGCTTGACCTGGGAGGACTTGGCGGCGCCGGTGAGCGAGAAGACGACGTCGTCCGGGTCGAGCGGGCGGCCGTCGTGGAAGGTGACGTCCTCGCGCAGCTTGAGCACCAGCCGGGTGCGGTCGGCGCTCCACTCCCAGGAGGAGGCGAGCCAGGGCACGGGCTGCAGCGTCTGCGGGTCGAGGTCGACCAGCCGGTCCAGCACCAGGTTGACGAACACCGGGGTGTCCGGGCCGCGGTGGAGCAGCTGGGTGGGGTCGGGGGCGGCGCCGTAGACGATCTGGAGGTCCGGCGCGGAGGCGGTGGCGGAGGCCGCGGCCCCGCCGGCGGCGTCCTCGGTGGCCGAGCGGCAGCCCGCCGCCAGCAGGGCCGCTCCGGCGCTCAGGCCGAGGAAGCCTCTTCGGGGAAGGCCGCGGTGACGGGCTGCGTCGCTCATGGTGGTGCTACCTCTTCGGTTCTCGGGGTCCGGGGTCCGTGCGCGCGGGTCAGTACCTGGTCACGACGACGCTGTCGCTCCAGGCCACCACGTCGGGGCCGCCGGTCGGGTAGGGGATGTTCTTGGCCGGGTTCCAGTTGGCCCGGTAGATGCCGGTCTTGAAGTACGGCGACTGGTTCTGGTGGTAGTTGTTGAGGCCGCTGTACGCGCCGACCTGCGCGCCGTCCCGGAAGACGGTGACGGCGCCGGGGGTGGTGTCGGTGGACCAGGTGATGTCGAAGGCCCACTGGTTCCAGTGGCCGAACTGCACGTCGCCGAGCGGGATCACCGCCTCCTGGACGGTGCTGGGGTCGGACAGCCAGTGCACCTTGAGCCGCCAGCTGCCGTCCTTGACGGTCAGGGCGATCGGCGGCTTGGTGTCGCTGCCGTCCGCGAGCGGGTAGCCGTGCCACTGGGCGACGATCGTCTCGGTGGGGGTCCGCACCCAGTCGGCGGGCAGGTAGTCGGCGAGGGCGAAGCGGTAGCTGCCCCAGCCGAGGGAGTTGACGGCGACCTCGGAGCGGTAGGAGACGCCGTCGTTCGGCACGGCGAAGCGGGCGGCCAGGCCGCTGCCGCCGGCGGGGGCGCCGGCCACGGTGATGCTGCCGTTGCCGTCGACGCGCTGGCGGGTCCAGGCGGAGACGGTGCCGGATTCGAAGTCGTCGGCGAAGACGTCGGTACCGGACACCAGGGCGGGAGCGGTGGGAGCGGCAGGGGCGGGGACGGCGGCGTGGGCCGGGGCGGCGGCGGTCACGGCCAGGGCGGCGGTGAGCACGGCGCCGGCGAGGCGGCCGGGGAGGCGGGACATGGTTCTTCTCCTTCTGGGGGTTCGGGGCTGATCGACCGGGGGCGCGGCCGGCTGGCGGGGGACGGCGTCAGCCGGCCAAGGGCCTGTCGTCGAACGCCCCGCAGACGGGAGTTCGACGACAGGCCCTAACTACAGGAGTCGGCCGGTCCCACCCAGGTCGGGCTGGACCAGGCCCACTGGTCGTTCAGCTGCCGGACCCGCACGTGGTAGAAGTCCCCGTCGCCGCCGGGGCGTTCGTCGGTCAGCTCGAATTCGGCGGTCGTCTCCCGGTCGGGCACGGCCCGGTCGAAGCGGTAGGCGCCGGAGACGAACCCGCCGGTGAATCCGGTCCGCGCGCCGGCGAGGAGTTCGCCGACGGCGTGGGCGCTCTCGGCGCCGTTCACGACGGCGACCAGCCGGGTGCGCGTGTCGCCCTCGATCCGCAGCGAGAAGCCCTGGGTGCTGTCGGTGGCGGTGTTGGGGTTGCCGTCGGTGACCGTCCGCAGCCGGATCTCGCCCGGCCCGGTGCGCTCCCACCAGGACGGCCGGTAGGTGTCCGGCTCGGCCTCGGCCGGCGCGACGGTCTCCGGGCCGCGCAACCGGGGCTGGACGTCCAGCAGCCGCCCGCCCTCGATCCGCAGCACGACGTCCCAGTGCACGGGTTCGCCGCGCCGGCCCCAGCCGACGGCGAAGCCCAGGGTGCCGGAGAAGGCGTCCGATCCGCCGGCGCCGGAGAGGAGTTCGGGCCGGCTGACCCGGTGGACGGGTACGCCGTTGCGGAGCAGTTCCACGTGGTCGAGCGCGTCCCGGCCCTGGACCGTGACGTGGATCCGGCGCCGGTCGGCGGAGGCGGCCTCGGCGCCCATCGGGGCGCCGTTGACGGAGGTGGCGAGCAGGATGCGGTCCCCGGTGATCGCGTAGGTGCGGCGCTGCTGGACGGCGTTCCAGATGCCGTCCCGGGTCAGTTCCGGGGCCCAGACCGCCACCCGGCCGTGCCCGTGGCTGCCGGGGAAGGCGCTGTGGTGGTCGGTGGAGCCGATCAGTCCGAAGCGGTGGCCCAGGCGCAGGCCGTGGACGGCCGTGGCGGCGCCGGCGCGCGGGCCCATGGTGTGCAGGTAGCTGCGCGGTGCCTCGTCGGACTCGGCGCAGCCGTGCATCGACATCATCTCCACCACCGGGGCGAACTCCTCGGTGTAGGAGGCCCAGTCGATGCCGCGGCGGGCCGGCCCGTAGCCGATGTGGTGCGGCAGCGCCCAGGTGCGCACGCCCTGTGCGGCGAGCACCCGCAGCCGGGCGCGCAGTTCGTCCAGGTCCGCCGCCCGGATGATCTCGCCGCGCGGGCCGTCGAAGTACACGCAGTGGTCGCCGTGGGCGAGGCTGTGCCACTCGAAGGACTGGAAGGTGACGAAGCGGCCGTCCTCGTGGGCGGCGGCGGTGACGTCCTGGACGTGGTCCCAGAGCCGGGCCAGCCGGGCGAAGCCCTCGGTGTGGTAGTCGACCAGGCTCGCCAGTTCGGGGGTGCGCTCGGGCAGGTCGGGCCACCAGCCGTGGCCGGTGACGCTGGCGAAGTCGAGTTGGAGCCGGGCGTTGGCGTAGGCGTCCTCGATGCTCCCGTGGCCGTAGCTGATGCCGCAGTGGTTGTGGAGGTCGCCGACGTACAGGCCCAGGCCGGCGTAGCCGGGTGCGTCGGTGCTGGGGGCGGTCATCGGGGCGGGGCTTCCTCGGGTCCTGGTCGGCCATGTTTGATCGACTATGAGAAGAAGGTAGCCGCGATCTCCAGGGAACGGTCAAGGCTCGGCGGTTCGGTGTCGTGCGATCGCCATCGGGCGAAACATCGTCTTCATAGAAGACCTGCTGGTGAAGCTGGCCATCTTGCTGGTCAGCCGGTCGACGACGACCGACCGCGCCTGGCCCGGACTTTTGATCGATCTGATAGAAACTTCGCGACACCCCTCCCCCGAAGGACGGATCCATGCCGCACCCCGCCCTGCCCGCCGCGCCCGACCTCGGCGCCTCCCACCTCGTCCGCGCCCCCGAGCGCCCCGAACCCGGCTACTGGGCCGGCTGCCCGGGCGTCCGGTACGAGCCGGACCTCGACCGCTTCCTGCTCACCTACCGCGAGCGCCGCCCGCGCGGCGCGACGCACGGGCCCGACCGGGGCTGGCGCTGCGCCGTCGCCGAGAGCACCGACGGCATCGCCTTCCACGACCTGTGGTCCGTCCGGCGCGACGAACTGGACTCCCCCTCGATGGAACGCCTCGCCCTGCTGCGCCGCGACGGCGGCTACCTGCTCCACCTCAGCCACGTCGACCCGGCCGACAACCGCTGGCGCGTCGACGCCCTGCGCGCCGACGCACCCGAGTCCTTCGACCTCGCCACCCGCACCCCCGTCCTCACCGCCGCGACCACCGGCACCGAGGGCGTCAAGGACCCGTACCTGCTCGAAACCGACGCCGGCGTCCACCTGTTCGCCACCGTCTCCCGCGCCCGGCCGTTCACCCCCGAGGAACAGGACCGCGCCCACGCCGACGCCGACATCCACACCACCGGCCTCACCTTCCAGCCCACCGCGCTCGCGGTGTCCCCGGACGGGCTGCGCTTCACCGCCCCGCCGGGCCGCGCCGCCGAGGCGCTGGACGTCGGCCCGGCCGGCGCCTGGGACGGCTACGAGTCCCGGATCACCACCGTCCTGCCCGACGGCCGGGGCGGCTGGCTCGCGCTCTACGACGGCTCGGCGGACGCCGCCGGCAACTACGAGGAGCGCTGCGGCCTGGCCGCCTCCACCGACCTGCGCGGCTGGCACCGCCTCACCCCGGACGGCCCCTGGCTGGACATCCGGTACGCCGACCTCGTCCCGGCCCGCGGCCGCTGGTACCTCTACTACGAGCAGAGCCGGCCGGACGGCGCGCACGAGCTGCGGGTCGCCGTCCTGGACGAGTTCGCCGGAGTCCGCCCCGACGGCACCCCGGCGGCGCCGCACCACGCCTGAGCGCGGGGAGCGGCGGCCCGGTCCGCCCGGGCCGCCGCGTCAGGCTCGGGCTTCGGGCCTCAGACGTCAGACCTCAGGCTTCAGGCCTCAGACCTCAGGCGTCAGGCGGCCAGCAGGGCCTCGGCGATGCCGCGGGCCCGCCAGGCGGCGTCCGGGGTGCCCTCGCGCAGGGCGGTGACGATGGCGCCGTCCATCAGGAGGGCGAACTGCCGGGCGCGCTCCCCGGGCTCGGGGACACCGGCGTCCCGCATCAGCCGCTCGACCAGGTCGATGACGCGGGTCTTGTGCAGGGCCGCCATCCGGCGGGCCGGGCTGGCCGGGTCGGCGATCTCGGTCATCGTGTTGATCGCGACGCAGCCCCGGAAGTCCTGGGTCGCGAACCGTTCGGCCAGCGCGTCGAAGACGTGCAGCGGGTGGCCGCCGTGCGCCGCGACCCGCTCGGAGAGCCACGCCCGCCACCGGACGTCGCGGCCCTCCAGGACCGCGGTCACCAGCTCCTCCTTGCCGGTGAAGTGCCGGTAGAAGGAGGCCCGGCCCACGCCGGACTCGGAGAGGATGCGCTCCACGCCGACCGCGCGGATGCCGTTCGCGTAGAAGAGGGTTTCGGCCGTGCTCAGCAGGCGCGCCCGTGCGTTGACTGCCACGCGGCCGATCCTATCCACTCTTGACGCCAAACGGTACCGGTCGGTACCGTCCTCCAGTCGGTACCGGTCGGTACCGTTTAGCGGGGGCGGTCCCGAGGGGGGCGCCGAACCTCGACCGCCCGCACGGACCAGCGGCTGCACGGCCGCCCGGACCGGGACGCCACGCCGGAAGCACCACGGCGGGCCGCCCGACCCGGGACGCCGAGCAGCCGCAGGGCCCGAGCAGCCGCAGGCGCCGAGGGCCGCAGGACCCGCGGCCGCCCCGCGCGCGGTCGGCTCACGCGCCCGCGGCCGCCGCCTGCGCGAGGGAGTCCAGGACCGGCCGGACCAGCGGGTGCCCGTCGGCACCGGTCCGGACGGCGGCGAAGACCCGCCGGGTGGCGAGCTCGCTGTCCACCGGCCGCACCGCGACCTCGCGGAGGTCGACGCCGCGCAGCGCCGAGCGCGGCACCAGCGCCACCCCGAGGCCCGCCGAGGCGAGCGCCACCACGGCCCGGAAGTCGTCGGAGGAGTGCAGCAGCCGGGGCTGGAACCCGGCGTGCTCGCAGGCCAGCAGCACCACGTCGTGGCAGGGGTTGCCCGGGTACGGCCCGATCCACGGCTCGTCGGCCAGCGCGGCGACGGCCAGCGGGCCGGACTCGTCGGCCAGCCGGTGGCCGAGCGGCAGGACGGCCTCGAAGGGCTCGGCGTACAGCGGCACCCGGGTCAGCCGGGCGTCGTCGGCGCGCGGGGCGCCCCGGTACTCGACGGCCACCGCGAGGTCGGCCCGGCCGTCCAGCACCATCGGCAGGCTGGCGTCGCCCTCGGCGTCCAGCACCTTGAGCCGCACCCCGGGGGCGCGCTCGGCGAGCAGGCCGACGGCGGGGGCGAGCACCGAGGCGATGGCGGTCGCGAAGGAGGCGACGGTGACCTCCCCGGAGACGCCCGCGCTGTACGCGGCGAGGTCGGCCTCGGCGCGCTCCAGCTGGGCGAGCACCACGTCGGCGTGGCCGAGCAGGATCTCCCCGGCGGCGGTCAGCCGTACGCCCCGGCCCTCCCGGGCGAGCAGGTCGTGGCCGGTCTCCTGCTCCAGGGCGGCCAGCTGCTGGGAGACCGCGGAGGGGGTCAGGTAGAGGGCGGCCGCCGCGGCGGTCACGGTGCGGTGGTCCGCCACGGCCCGCAGGGTCCGCAGCCGTCGTGCGTCGATCACGGACCAATTCTGCCAGCGCGGCGCGGCGTGCCGGACCGGCGGGCCGGAACCCGGGCGGGCCGGGCGGGCCCGCCGGAGCAGCGGTTTCGGCCGGAGGCACGCGCGGTGGCGCATTTCCGGACGAGATCGCTCCTGTCCGTTGACCGGACATCCGCGCGGCGCTTGGCTCGTGCCGACCGGGCCACGGGGGGCCGAGGGCCCGGGGCAGTCATCAGGGGAGGATGATCGATGACCACTGCACGCACCCGCCGCCGACTGGCCCGTACCGCCGCCGTCCTGGCGGCCGTCACGGCGGCCGGAGCCGCGATGCCCGCCGCCGAGGCCCGCCCGCCCAAGGGCGACACCGCCCGGGTCAGCGAGGGCGCCAAGGGCGAGGCCCTGAACGGGCCCTCGTTCGCGCTCGGGCTGAGCGGCGACGGCCGGTACGCGCTGTTCTCCTCGTCGGCGACCAACCTGCTGCCCGGCGGCGCCGGGGCCGTCGGCGACGTCTACGTCCGGGACCTGCGCAACGGCCGCACCGAGCGGATCAGCGTCGCCGCCGACGGCTCCGCGCTGGACGCCGGCACCAACGACGCGGCGATCAGCGGCAACGGCCGGTACGTGGCGTTCAGCAGCTACGCGACCAACGTGGTGCCCGGCCGGCCGAAGCACACCACCGACGTCTTCGTCCGGGACCGCTGGACCGGCCGCACCGAGCTGGTCACCACGGGCGACGGCACCTCCGGCGCGGGCGACGACCAGAGCGCCCGCAACGCCTTCGACGCCGCCATCAGCGGGGACGGCCGCTACGTGGTCTACTCCTCCGACCGCACCGACCTCGCACCCGGCGTGCGCCGCGGCAGGTTCAACGTCTTCGTCACCGACCGCTGGACCCGCACCACCCGGGTGGTCAGCACCGGGGCGGACGGCACCCCGGCCGACCACAACTCCTCCCGCCCGACGATCAGCGCCGACGGCACCGTGATCGGCTTCACCTCGCGGGCCGGCAACCTGCTCCCGGCCGACCAGGCCCCGTCCTCGCTCGCCGACCGAGCCGACCGAGCCGACCAAGCCGCCGCAGCCGACCGAGCCGCATCCGCCGCATCCGCGGCCGACACCGCCGACACCGCCGACACCGCCGAGCTGACCGGAATCCGCGCCTACCCGTACTACGTCTGGGACGCCCGCACCGGGAAGATCACCGGCGCCAGCTACGACGGGACCGGCGAGCTCATCGGCGCCGGCAACGACGGGCGGATCAGCCCCTCCGGCCGCTACGCGCTCTACACGGTCTACGAGGAGGGCGGCCGGCCCGGCTCGCACGGTGTCCACCAGGACGTCTACGCCCGCGAGCTGGCCACCGGCCGGACCACCAAGGTCAACCAGCCGCTGTCCGGCAGCGCCCTCGAATCCTCCTACAACCCCGTCATGCCGCTGAACGACCGCTGGGTGTACTTCACCTCCGACGTCGCCGACCTGGTGCCCGGCGACACCAACGGGCAGGCCGACATCTTCCGCACCGACCTGCGCAGCGGGCACACCGAGCGGGTCACCCTCACCCAGGACGGCTCGCAGAGCACCACCTCCGCCTTCTTCCCGCAGGTCGACGCCGACGACACGACCCTGCTGTTCAGCGCCGAGGACGGCAACCTGGCGCCCGTCGCCGACAGCGCCACCACGGACGTCTTCCGGCGCCGCCTGTAAGGTCCCGACTCCCTTGCGGGATACGTCCGTTGACGTATTTCCGGACGGGATCACCCCCGGCCGTTGACCACCGGCCCTCCCGACGGTTGGCTCTGCGAGGGCCCGCCGCCGGGAGGGAGCGCGGTCGGGCGATCCAGGGGAGGACGTTCCATGACCACCGCACGCACCCGCAGATGGCCGGCCCGCGCCGCCGCCGTCCTGGCCGCCACCGCCGTGGCCGGGGCCGTGATGCCCGCCGCCGAGGCCAAGCCACCGAAGGGCGACACCGCCCGGGTCAGCGAGACCGCCAAGGGCGCCCAGCTCAACGCCTACTCGACGCCGCTCGGGCTGAGCGAGGACGGCCGGTCCGCACTCTTCACCTCCGCCGCGACCGATCTGCTGCCCGGGCCCGGCACCCCGAACACGGACGAGGTCTACGTCCGCGATCTGCGCAACGGGCACGTCGAGAAGGTCAGCGTCGCCGACGACGGCTCCGCGCTGAACGCCGCCACCACCGACGCCTCGATCAGCGCCGACGGCCGGTTCGTGGCCTTCAGCACCACCGCCACCAACGTGGTGCCCGGCCGGCCGAGCCACCCCAGCGACATCTTCGTCCGCGACCGCTGGACCGGACACACCGAACTGGTCACCGCCGCCGCCGTGCCGAGCACCGACGACCAGAGCGGGTTCGGGGCCCTCAGCCCCAGCATCAGCCGCGACGGCCGCTACGTCGCCTACGTCTCCAACCGCAGCGACCTCGCCCCGGGCACCCTGCGGCGCGGCAGGAACAACGTCTACGTCACCGACCGCTGGACCCGCACCAGCCGGCTGGTCACCGTCGGCGCGGACGGCGAGGGTGCCGACAACGGCTCCTTCGCCCCGACGATCAGCGCGGACGGCTCCACCGTCGCCTTCACCTCCCGCGCGGGGAACCTGCTGCCGGAGTCCCCGGCCACCGACCCCGGCGCCGGCAGCACCACCGACGCCGACCCCGCCGCCGACTCGCCCCAGCTGGCCGGGCCCCACTACTACCGGTGCTACGTCTGGAAGGCCGACACCGGAAAGATCGTCGGTGCAAGCCTGAACGACGCCGGCGAGCTGACCGGCGTCTCCTACGACGCCAGGGTCAGCCCGGACGGCCGCTTCGCGATCTACAGCGTCCCGGTGTTCGTCGGCGGCTTCCCCGGCCCGGCCCACGGCACCCGGCTGGACCTCTACGTCCACGAGCTGGCCACCGGCAGGGTCACCAAGGTCAACACCGATCTGCCGGGCACCAGCACCAAGTGGTCCTCGTCCGGCGGCGTCATGACGGCCGACAGCCACTGGGTCTACTTCGACTCCAGCGCCGAGACCCTGGTCCCCGGCGACACCAACGACGCCAGCGACATCTTCCGCCGCGACCTGTGGACCGGCCGGATCGAACGGGTCAGTCTCACCCGGGCCGGCGGGCAGAGCACCTCCTCGTCCTTCAGCCCGTTCGTGGACGCCACCGGCGACACCGTGCTCTTCACCGCCGACGACGGCGACCTGGTGCCGGGCGACACCAACCAGGTGCTGGACGTCTTCCTGCGCCGGCTGTGACGGCCTGACGCACCCTGAAGCTCCGACGGTCCGACGGTCCGATGCCCTGACTCCCTTGCGGCATACGACCGGTGGCGTATTTCCGAGCGGAATCGCCACCGGTCGTTGACCAACCGTCCGCACGACGCTTGGCTCTCCCCGACCGGGCCGCGGGGGCCGTGGGCCCGGGACCGCCATCAGGGGAGGACGATCCATGACGCACGCACGCACCCGACGCCGGCTCGCCCGTACCGCCGCCGTGCTGGCCGCCACCGCTGTGGCCGCCGGAGCGGCGCTGCCCGCCGCCGAGGCCAAGCCGCCCAAGGGCGACACCGCCCGGGTCAGCGAGACCGCCAAGGGCGGGCAGATCAACGGGCGTTCGATCGCGATCGGACTGAGCGAGGACGGCCGCTCCGCGCTGTTCACCTCGACCGCGCCCGACCTGCTGCCCGGGCCCGGCACCCCGAACGCGGAGGAGGTCTACGTCCGCGACCTGCGCAACGGACACGTCGAACGGGTCAGCGTCGCCGACGACGGCTCCCGGCTGGACGCACCCACCGCGGACGCCTCGATCAGCGCCGACGGCCGGTTCGTGGCCTTCAGCACCAGCGCCACCAACGTGGTGCCCGGCCAGCCGAGGCGCTTCAGCGACGTCTTCGTCCGCGACCGCTGGACCGGCCGCACCGAACTGGTCACCGGGGGCGGGTCCGGCGACGACGAGGGCTACTCCGACAGTCCGTCCCTGAGCCGGGACGGCCGCTACGTCGCCTACACCTCCAACCGCACCGACCTCGCCCCGGGCTCGGACCCGCGCCACTTCAACGTCCTGATCACCGACCGCTGGACCGGCACCACCCGGGTGGTCACCACCGGCGCGGACGGCGGGGCCGCCAACAACACCTCCTACGGTGTGACGATCAGCGCGGACGGCGCCACCGTCGGCTTCACCTCCCGGGCGACCAACCTGCTCCCGCAGGCCCCGGCCGCCAACCCCGCCGCCGACACCGACCCTGGCACCGGCCCTGGCGCCGACGCCGGTGCACCCGGGCTGGCCCCGGCCCGCTTCTACCCGTACTTCGTCTGGAAGGCCGACACCGGGAAGGTCTCCGGCGCCAGCGTGGACGACGAGGGCACCCTGCGCGGCGTCAGCAGGGGCTCCCGGATCAGCCCCGACGGCCGCTACGCCCTGTTCGGCCTGCCGTTCCGCATCGGCGGGCCCGGCTCCAACCACTTCCGGTCGGACCTGTACGCCCGGGAACTGGCCACCGGCCGGCTGACGCGGCTCAACGCCTTCCTGCCCGGCACCACGACCACCGCGAGCGCCCAGGACCCCGCCATGACCTTCGACGGCCACTGGGTCTACTTCGACTCCGCCGCCGACAACCTCGTCCCCGGCGACACCAACGGCGTCAGCGACGTCTTCCGCCGCGACCTGAGGACCGGCACGATCGAACGAGTCAGCCTCACCCGGGACGGCGGGCAGAGCACCTCCGACTCCTCGGACCCGTTCGTGGACGCCGCCGGCGGGACGGTGGTCTTCACCGCCGACGACGGCGACCTCGTCCCGGGCGACACCAACGCCGCCGCGGACGTCTTCGTACGCCACCCGTGACGGTCCGAATGGCTTGATTCCCTTGCCGCATACGTCCGTTGACGTATTTTACGCCGACATTACCGGAGGGCGTTGACCCCCCGGCCCTCCCGACGATTGGCTCTGCCGAAAGCCCGTTGCCGGGAGGGAGCCCGGCCGGGCGATCGCTGGGGAGGAACACCTTCATGACACGAACCACCCGGACGACCCGCAACCGTTGGCTGTCGGGCGGCGGCAGCGTCCTGGTCGCGGCCGCGCTGCTCGCCGTCGCCGCCGCCCCGGCCCAGGCCGGCCCGGTGCCGCGCGGCACCACCCAGGTCAGCCTCGGGCCGAACGGCGCGGCGCCCGACAACCAGTCGACGGCCCAGGGCATCAGCGCGAACGGCCGCTACGCCCTGTTCACCTCCCGGGCCACGAACCTGCTGCCCCAGCCCTCGGCGGGCTGGAGCAACGCCTACGTGAAGGACCTGCGCACCGGCCGCCTCGAACAGGTCAACCTGTCCGACGCGGGCGGGGCGCTGAGCGGCTCGACCGACCAGGCCGGGATCAGCGCCGACGGCCGCTACGTCGTCTTCGAGAGCGAGGACGAGAACGTGGCGCCCGGCGCGCAGGTCAAGAACCGCACCGAGGTGTACATCAGGGACCGCAGGACCGGCCGCACCGAGCTGGTCAGCAGCAGCCCCACCAACACCGACACCGACCAGTACCACTCCTCGTACAACGCGCAGGTCAGCGGCAACGGCCGGTACGTGGTCTACGTGTCCTCCCGGACCGACCTGGACCCGACCGTCGTGGACCCCGAGCCGGAGCCCACCCCCGAGCCCTCGCTCGCCCGGCCCTACACCTGGAAGATCAACGTCTACCTCACCGACCGCTGGACCCACACCACCCGGCTGGTCTCCCACGACGTGAACGGCAAGCCGGGCGAGAGCACGTCCTTCCGACCGACGATCAGCGCGGACGGCCGCACCATCGGCTTCGGCTCCATCTCCAGCCTGCTGCCGGACGAGCAGGCCCCCGGCCTCGCCGCCGCGACCGCCGCGGCGGCGGCCACGGCCTCCGCTCCCGCCTCCTCCGACGCCTCCGCCGACGTGGAGCTCACCCCGAGCGCCGCCGAGGCCGCGCGCCGCAGCATCCCGCAGTCCGCGGCGCAGCCGAGCCTGGCCCGCCCGACCGCCGCCCCCTACTACACCTACGACGTCCGCTCCCGGACGCTCACACCGGTGAGCGCGGGCCTCGACGGCACGATCGGCAGCTCCAGCTTCGAGGCGACGATCAGCCCCGACGGGCGGCGCGCGATCTACACCCTGTCCGAGCCCGGCGGCTCGACCGGCGGCCACCGCTACCACACCGTGCTCCACGTGCGGGACCTGCGGACCGGCACCGTGACGAAGGTCAGCGGCGGCCTGCCCGGCACCAGCTCGGTCGGCTCCTCCGACCACGGCTCGATCAGCGCCGACAACCGCTGGATCTACTTCGAGTCCGCCGCCGACAACCTGGTGGCCGGCCCCCAGCACCCGGGCTGGGACGTCTACCGCCAGGACCTGCGCACCGGCCGCACCGAGCGGGTCGCCGCCGCGCCGGACGGCTCGCTCGGCAACGGCTCGTCGACGCAGCCGTTCGTCTCCGCCTCGGGCAACACCGTGGTGTTCGACTCGACCAGCGGCAACCTGGTCACCGGCGGCACCGGCCCGGCGGTCGAGAACGGCCAGGTCTTCGCCAAGCCCGCCGGGTTCCACCGGAGCGGTGCCGGCGACGACCAGGGCGAGAACGAGGACGACTGACCGGCAGCCGTCCTCCGGTAACCACGACGGGGGCGGGACGTCGGCGCGGCCGGCGTCCCGCCCCCGTTGCGGGAGGGTGGGGCAGGTGGTCTGGGGGCCGTACGGCGGGGGCGCGTCGATTCGCCTCCGCCGCGCGGCGGTTGTGAGCCCGTGGGCCGGTCCGGTTCCGAGCGGTCCGGCCCACGGGCAGCCTGGGTGGAGGTCAGCCCTCCAGGGCGGCGCGCGCGTCCACGAAGGCCGCGACGGCGCGCTCGACGTCCTCGGTGGAGTGCGCCGCGGACAGCTGCACCCGGATCCGGGCCTGGCCGTGCGGCACCACCGGGTAGGAGAAGCCGATCACGTACACGCCGCGCTCCAGCAGCAGCTCGGCGAGCCGGCCGGCCTCGGCCGCGTCGCCGATCATCACCGGGGCGATCGGGTGGTCGCCGGGCAGGATCTCGAACCCGGCCTCGGTCATCCGCGTCCGGAACAGCGCGGTGTTGGCCGCGAGCCGCTCGCGCAGCTCGTTGGACTTCTCGACCAGGTCGAGCACCTTGAGCGAGGCGGCCGCGATCACCGGGGCCAGCGAGTTGGAGAACAGGTACGGGCGGGAGCGCTGGCGCAGCAGGGCGACGATCTCCCGGCGGGCGGCGACGTAGCCGCCGGAGGCGCCGCCGAGCGCCTTGCCGAGGGTGCCGGTGATGATGTCCACGCGGTCCATCACGCCGTGCAGCTCCGGGGTGCCCCGGCCGCCCGCGCCGACGAAGCCGACGGCGTGCGAGTCGTCCACCATGACCATGGCGTCGTAGCGGTCGGCCAGGTCGCAGATCTCGCGCAGCGGGGCGACGTAGCCGTCCATCGAGAACACGCCGTCGGTGACGATCAGGCGGCGGCGGGCGTCCTGGGTGTCCTGGAGCTGCTTCTCCAGGTCGGCCAGGTCACGGTTGGCGTAGCGGTGGCGGCGGGCCTTGCTGAGCCGGATGCCGTCGATGATGCTGGCGTGGTTCAGCGCGTCGGAGATGACGGCGTCGCGGTCGTCCAGCAGGGTCTCGAAGACGCCGCCGTTGGCGTCGAAGCAGGAGGAGTAGAGGATCGTGTCCTCCTGGCCGAGGAAGGCCGAGAGGCGGTCCTCCAGCTCCTTGTGGACGTCCTGGGTGCCGCAGATGAAGCGGACCGAGGCCATCCCGTAGCCCCAGCGGTCCAGGGCGTCCTTGGCCGCGGCGAGCACCTCGGGGTGGTCGGCCAGGCCGAGGTAGTTGTTGGCGCAGAAGTTCAGCACCTCGCCCGGGCGGCCGCCGCCGGTCACGGTGACGGCGGCGCTCTGCGGGCTTCCGATCACCCGCTCGGGCTTGAACAGGCCGGCCTCACGGATCTCGTCCAGGGTGGCGGCGACGTCGGCACGCACGTTGTCGAACACTGCGGTCTCCTCAATCAGTTCGGCGGGGGCGGTTCGGCGGGGAACTTCGGCGGGGGAACGTCGGCGGGGGAACGTCGGCGGGGCTGGGGCGGGCTCAGGCGGTCCAGTCGAGGATGATCTTGCCGCAGTTGCCGCCCGCGGCGTCGTCGAACGCGGCCTCGAAGTCGGTGGCGGCGTAGCGGCCGGTGATCACCGGGCTGAGGTCCAGGCCGCCCTCCAGCAGCACGGACATCGCGTACCAGGTCTCGAACATCTCGCGGCCGTAGATGCCCTTGATGGTGATCATCGAGGTGACGATCGAGGCCCAGTCCACCGGGAACTGCTCGGCGGGCAGGCCGAGCATGGCGATCTTCCCGCCGTGGGTCATGTTGGCGATCATCGACTGCATCGCCTCGGGACGGCCGGACATCTCCAGGCCGACGTCGAAGCCCTCGCGCAGGCCCAGCTTCTGCTGGCCCTCCTCGATGGTGTGCTCGGAGACGTCGAGCGCCAGCGTCACACCGACCTGGCGGGCCAGGTCGAGGCGGTACGGGGAGACATCGGTGATCATCACGTTGCGGGCGCCGGCGTGCTTGGCGACGGCGGCGGCCATGATGCCGATCGGGCCGGCGCCGGTGACCAGCACGTCCTCGCCGACCAGCGGGAAGGACAGCGCGGTGTGCACGGCGTTGCCGAACGGGTCGAAGATCGCGGCCACGTCCAGGTCGACCGGCACCCGGTGCACCCAGACGTTGGAGGCGGGCAGGGCCACGTACTCGGCGAAGGCGCCGTCACGGTTGACGCCCAGGCCGACGGTGTTGCGGCACAGGTGGCGGCGGCCGGCCAGGCAGTTGCGGCACTTGCCGCAGACCAGGTGGCCCTCGCCGCTGACCAGGTCGCCGACCGCGATGTCCGCGACGCCGGCGCCGAGCTCGGCGACCTCGCCGACGAACTCGTGGCCCAGCACCAGCGGGGTCCTGATGGTCTGCTGGGCCCAGCCGTCCCACTTGCGGATGTGCAGGTCGGTGCCGCAGATGCCGGTCCGCAGCACCTTGATCAGCACCTCGCCGGGGCCGATCTCGGGCTTCGGGACATCGATCATCCAGAGGCCGGGCTCGGCCTGCTGCTTGACGAGTGCCTTCACGGCAACGGCTCCTGACGTGCGCGGGGACGGCCTTCGGGGGTCGGGCAGGCCGAGGGGCCCGGTTCGGCCGTTCCTGACGGTCGCACTCCGGGCAGGCAGAAATCTGCCTGGTCGGAGGGGGTGCGGTCCATCGAGGAATTCTTAAGGGCGGCCACAGCTGGGCTGAACGATCGTGCCCGAGCAGCGGCCGACGGGGGGTGCGGCATGCCGGTGCTCACCCGTCCGGCCGAGCGCGGGGCGGCCGCCGTGACGCCGTCCGGCGGGACGCCGGCCGGGGGCGGGTGGCTCGGCAGGGTGCGTGGCGCCGGCCGGGGGCGGGTGGCTCGGCAGGGTGCGTGGCGCCGGCCGGGGGTGCGTGGCTCGGCCGGAATGGCTGACACCGGGCCGCCAGTGGGACGGGGCACTCGGCTGACCGCGCTCCCGTTCGGTCCAGCCCGGCACCGACCCGCGCGCGCCCGTACGGCGGCGGTGCTTACGGTGGCGACGCTCCCCCCGCGGCCCCGTGGAGCAGCGCCCCGGCCTGCCCGAGCAGCGCTCCGGGGCCCTTCGCCAAGGGGCCGTCCGCCCCAGAGAGGCGCCTGCGCCGATGACCGACACCCGACGGCCCCGACCGGCCGTTCCCCGCTCCGTGCGGGTCCCCCGCACTCCGCGCCCGGCCGTCCCCCGGTCCGTACGGGTGGCCTCCGCCGCCCTCGCGCTGAGCGGCCTGCTCGCCGTCTCCGCCTGCTCCGGGGACGCCGCGCCCGCACGGCAGGCCGATCCGGCCGTCACCGCCGAACCGGCCGCGATGAGCCCGACCGCGACTCCGACGGGCGTCGCCTCCGGCGCGGTGGTGCCGCTCACCCAGGACGTCATGAACCAGCTGGACACCGCGATCAAGCAGGTGATGAGCGAGGTCTCCATCCCCGGGGTGATCGTCGGCTACACCGCCCCCGACGGCAGCTACCAGCGCACTTTCGGCATCGCGGACAAGAACTCGGGGGCGCCGATCTCGGCCGACATGTACATGCGCATCGGCAGTGTGTCCAAGACCTTCACCGCCACCGGCATCCTGCGGCTCGTGGACCAGGGCAAGCTGGGCCTGGACGACCCGATCTCCAAATACGTCCCGACCGTGCCCGGCGGCGACGGCATCACCCTGCGCCAGCTCGGCGAGATGCGCAGCGGCCTGTTCAACTACACCCTGGACTCCGGCTTCCAGCAGGCGTTCTTCGGCGACCCCAACCAGCCCTTCACCCCGGACCAGCTCCTCGCGTACGCGTTCAAGCACCCCGCGAACTTCGCCCCGGGCGCCCAGTTCGAGTACTCCAACACCAACCTGATCCTGCTCGGCCTGGTGGTCGAGAAGGTCGGCCGGCAGCCGCTCCAGGACTTCCTGAACCAGCAGGTGTTCACCCCGGCCGGGCTCACCAAAACCAGCCTGCCGACCGACGCGGCCTTCCCTGACCCGCACGCCCACGGCTACACCAACCAGACGGCCAGCGGCGCGGTCGAGGACGCCACCACCTGGAACCCGTCCTGGGGCTGGGCGGCCGGCGCCGTCATCTCCAGCCTCGCCGACCTGCAGACCTGGTCGAAGGTGCTGGCCACCGGGGAGCCGCTGATCAAGCCCGCCACCCAGGCGGAGCGGCTGAAGTTCGTGCCGGTCGGGCCGACCCCGGACCTCGGCTACGGCTTCGGGGTGTTCACCACCCACGGGTGGATCGGCCACAACGGCTCGCTCCCCGGGTACGAGAGCGTGGTGATCTACCTGCCGCAGGCCAGGGCCAGCCTGGCCATCCTGCTCAACACCGACATCCTGCACGACGGTTCGGAGCCCTCGACGTTCCTGGCGCGGGCGATCACCCAGATCGTCTCGCCGAACAACGTCTACACGCTGCCCACCCCGCCCGGCTCGGCCTCCCCGACGGCCTCCCCCTCGCCCACGGGCTCCCCGACGGCCTCGCCCTCGCCGACGGGCTCTCCGACCGGCTCCCCGACCGGCTCTCCGACGGCCTCGCCCGCGGAGACCGCGTCGGCCACGCCCACCGCCGCCGCCACACTCCACATCTCCTGAACCGCACCCGCACGCACGCGGGAGGGCCCGACCCGGGCGACCGGGGCGGGCCCCACCGCGCCGCCCCGCCGGACAGCGCGGCGGTAGGACCCCAGCCCCGGGGCGCGGTGCGTCGAGGCCGGCAACACCAACA
>NZ_JBHXTL010000017.1:46393-62908 GCF_042677365.1 Kitasatospora sp. NPDC127116 | reverse complement strand
GCCGCCGGGGGGCGCCCCCCCCGCGCCCCCGGGGCCCCCCCCCCCCCGCGCCGCCGCGCTGTCCGGCGCGTCGTCAGCTCCCCAGCACCTTGCCGAGGTCGTACGAGACCGGCTCCTCCAACTGCGCGTAGGTGCAGCTCTCCGGCGTACGGTCCGGCCGCCAGCGGCGGAACTGCGCGGTGTGCCGGAAGCGGGTGCCCTCCATGTGGTCGTACGCGACCTCGACCACCCGCTCGGGGCGCAGCGCGATCCAGGAGAGGTCCTTGCCGCCGGTCCAGCGGCTGACCGCGCCGGGCAGCCGGCCCTCGGCGTGCGCGGCCTCGTCCGCCCAGCCGCCCCAGGGGTGCTGCGAGAGGTCGTCCATCCGCAACGGGGCCAGTTCCTCGACGAGTTCGCGCCGACGGGCCATCGGGAAGGCGGCGCAGACCCCGACGTGCTGGAGCCTGCCGTCCCCGTCGAAGATGCCGAGCAGCAGCGAACCGACCACCGGGCCGCTCTTGTGCTCGCGGTAGCCGGCCACCACGCAGTCGGCGGTGCGCTCGTGCTTGATCTTGTACATGGTCCGCTCCCCCGGCCGGTACGGCTGGTCCAGCGGCTTGGCGACCACCCCGTCCAGCCCGGCGCCCTCGTACTCGGCGAACCAGGTCCGGGCGAGGTCGAGGTCGGTGGCGGCGGGGGCGGTGAACACCGGGTCGGCGGCGTCGGCGAGCGCGGCCTCCAGGGCCTGGCGGCGCACCGACAGCGGCTCGTCCAGCAGACTCTCCTCCCCGAGGGCGAGCAGGTCGAAGGCGACGAAGGAGGCCGGGGTCCGCTCGGCGAGCAGCCTGACCCGGCTCGCGGCCGGGTGGATGCGCTCCAGCAGCTCCTCGAAGCGCAGCCGGCCGTCCCGGGCGATCACCACCTCGCCGTCCAGCACGCAGCGCGGCGGCAACTCCCGCTTGAACGCCTCGACCAGCTCGGGGAAGTACCTGGTCAGCGGCTTTCCGGTGCGACTGCCGAGCTCCACCTCGTCCCCGTCGCGGAACACGACGGAGCGGAAGCCGTCCCACTTCGCCTCGTACTGCATCCCGGGCGGGATCCTGGCCACCGACTTGGCGAGCATCGGCGCCACCGGCGGCATCACGGGCAGGTCCATGCGTCCGATCCTCGCCCGCATCGCCCCGGAGCGCGCGCCGGGCGCCCGGCGCTTAGCGTGTGGGGCATGGGCTCAGCCGTGGAACTGGAAGTCGCCGGGCGCACCGTCCGGCTGTCGAACCCGGACAAGGTGTACTACCCCGAGCGCGGCTTCACCAAGCTGGACGTCGCGCAGTACTACCTGGCCGTCGCCGACGGGGTGCTGCGCGGGCTCCGCGACCGGCCGACCACCCTGCAGCGCTTCCCGGACGGCGTGGACGGCGAGTTCTTCTACCAGAAGCGCGCCCCCAAGGGCCTGCCGGAATGGCTGCCCACCGCCCGGATCGAATTCCCCTCCGGCCGCTCCGCCGACGAGATCTGCCCCACCGAGCCGGCCGCCGTGCTGTGGGCCGCCAACCTGGGCTGCCTCACCTTCCACCCCTGGCCGGTGCGGCGCTCCGACACCGGCCACGTCGACGAGCTGCGGATCGACCTCGACCCGCAGCCCGGCACCGACTTCCACGACGCCGTCCGCGCCGCCCACGAACTGCGCGCCCTGCTGGAGGAGTACGGGCTGCGCGGCTGGCCCAAGTCCTCCGGCGGGCGCGGACTGCACGTCTACGTGCCGCTGGCGCCCGAGTGGACGTTCACCGACGGGCGGCACGCGGTGATCGCCCTCGGCCGGGTGCTGGAGCAGCGGATGCCCGGAAAGGTCACCACCGCCTGGTGGAAGGAGGAACGCGGCGAGCGGATCTTCGTCGACTACAACCAGATGGCCCGCGACCGCACCATCGCCTCCGCCTACTCGCTGCGCGCCCGCCCGCGCGCCACCGCCTCCGCCCCTCTGCGCTGGGAGGAACTGGACGACGCCGCCCCCGAGGACTTCGACCTGCGCACCCTCCCCGCCCGCTTCGCCGAACTCGGCGACCTGAACGCGGAGATGGACGGCCTGGCGTTCCGCCTGGAGCCCCTGCTGGAGCTGTACGAGAAGCAGCTGCGCGACGAGGGCCTCGGCGAACTCCCGTACCCGCCGGACCACCCCAAGGCGGCCGGCGAGCCCACCCGGGTCCAGCCGAGCCGGGCGAGGAAGAAGTAGCCGGCCGGCCCGGTCAGTCCACCGGCGGCGACCACAGCGCCCGGACCCGGTCGGCGGCCGCGTCGTACCCGAGGCCGTGCCACGTGCTCGTCCCGGCGCGGATCGGTCATCCCGCCGTCCTGCCCCGCGGGCCCGGTCGCACCGAGCGGCTCGTCGCTCCGCCGTCCGCTCATTCGCCCCGCGCGCCCGCCGGGGCCAGTTCGGCGATGATGCGGACGGCCTCGGCGATCTGCCCGTCGGTCAGGTCGCCCCGGGCGGTCAGCCGCAGCCGGGAGATGCCGTCCGGGACGGACGGCGGGCGGAAGCAGCCGACGGCGAGGCCCGCGCGGCGGCAGTCGGCGGCCCAGGCCACGGCGGCCTCGGGGCCCGGGGCGCGGACGGACACCACGGCCGCCTCGGGCTCGCAGCTGTGCAGTCCGGCGGCGGTGAGCTGCCGGGCCAGGGTGCGGGCCACCTCGCGGGCGCGCTCGGCGCGGGCCGGCTCGGCGCGCAGCAGCCGCAGGGCGGCGAGGGCGGCGCCGGCGGCGGCCGGGGCGAGACCGGTGTCGAAGATGAAGGTGCGGGCGGTCTCGGTGAGGTGGCGGATCACCCGGCGCGGGCCGAGGACGACACCGCCCTGCGAGCCGAGCGACTTGGAGAGGGTGGCGGTGGCCACGGTGTCCGGCTGCCCGGCGAGCCCGGCCGCCGCGAGCGCCCCGGTGCCGCCGGGGCCGAGCACGCCCAGCCCGTGCGCGTCGTCGACCAGCAGGGCGGCGCCGTGCGCGCGGGCGGCCTCCGACAGCGCGGGCAGCGGGGCCGCGTCGCCGTCCACCGAGAACACCGAGTCGGTGACCACCAGCGCCCGCGGCCGGGCCCGCCCGGCGAGCGCCTCGGCGACGGCCGCCGGGTCGCTGTGCGGGGCCCGGTGGACGTCGGCGCGGGAGAGCCGGCAGCCGTCGATCAGCGAGGCGTGGTTGTAGGCGTCGGAGACGATCAGGGTGTCCGGGTCGGTGAGCGCGGTCAGCGCCGCGAGGTTGGCCGTGTACCCGGAGGAGAACACCAGCGCGGCCTCCGTTCCGCAGAACTCGGCCAGCTCCTGCTCCAGTTCGGTGTGCAGCGCGGTCGTCCCGGTCACCAGCCGCGACCCCGTCGAGCCGCCGCCCCAGCGCAGTGCCGCGTCCGCGGCCGCCCGCGTGACGACGGGATGCCTGGTCAGGCCCAGGTAGTCGTTGCCCGCGAGGTCCAGCACCGGGTCGTCCGCGGCCCGGCTGCGCAGCGTCCGCGTCAGCCCGGCCTCGGCCCGCATCGCGGCCGTCTGGTCGAGCCAGTCGAAGACGTGCGCGGGAGCGGCGGCCGGGGCGGAGGCAGGGGCGGGGACGGCGGAGCGCGGCTCGGCCGCGAGCGGATGGTTCATGCCCGGCACTCTGGCATGCCGCCGCGTGTCGGGCAATGTGCGGATCGGCACAGTATGAACCGGTCAATCCAGTCGTGATTCACCATCTGTTAACCAGGTATCAATATTCAATTCACCGAAATCATGGCCGCAAAAATAGTACGATCCTTGCCGATCATTTATCCGGGGGGAAAACAATGACCGACCTCGAATTCGAGCGTCGAATGAATCCATGGCTCTTCGACGACAAGGGCAATCTCACCGAAGAGGCGAAGAAGCAGTTCCCGGACCTGGCCGGCGCCAACGCCGCACCGGTCTCGCTGAGCCCGGCGGCCGGCGGCAAGACCGTCGCCGTGAACCCCGGCGTGCTCCAGCAGGCCGCGCAGAACGCCTTCGCCCTGCGGGACGCCGTCAAGACCGAGTGCGACCAGCCCGGCGAGCACGTCAACGCCGCCGCCGGGTCCCTCAAGGGCTGGAACCTCGGCGGCGCGCTCACCGCCACCTGGGGCACCTGGACCAGCCAGTCCGGCGGGCTGCAGACCACCGTCGGCGACATCGGCACCAACCTGCAGACCACGGCCCAGAGTTACACCAGGACCGACACGGACATCCAGGCCCACTTCAACCAGGCGCAGGGCGCCGGACGCTAGCGCCGGCGCGAACGGGGGGATACAGCACGATCATGGTGACGTTCAGTCAGCTCCAGCAGGTCGACCTCGGCGGCCTCGCCTCCGCGGCCGGTGACTTCGAGAGCCTCGTCCGCAAGTGGGACCTCACCCAGCGGATGCAGAACGAGGTCATCGGCACCATCCAGCAGTCCGGCTGGCACGGCGACGCCGCCGGCCTCGCCAACGCCAAGCTCACCTGGGCCCGCGACCAGATCCACGCGGCCTTCGAGGAGGCCTCGGCCCTGGCCAAGACGCTCCGCGACGCCCACACCGAGATCACGGCGGCGAAGAACGACCTCACCACCGCGGTCCAGAACGCGACCCACGAGGGCCTCACCGTCGACGGCGAGGGCGCGGTGCACTGGCCGCCGCCCACGACCCAGGAGGACAAGAAGGACGCCGAGTACGCCAGGAGCTGGAAGGCCAAGGCCGAGACCGCCGCCAAGGCCATCGGCGACGCCATAGACCGCGCCACCGAAGCCGACCAGGACGCCTCCCGGGCCCTGGGCGACGACACCGGCAGCGACGGCACCGCGTTCAACGCCAACCCCGTCGGCGGCATCCCGGAGGAGGAGGCCAAGGCGGCCACCTACATCCTCGGCCTCGGCGACCAGGCCAGCGACGCCCAACTCAAGCACCTCCAGGACATCCTGGACCACCACAAGAGCGACCCGCGGTTCGCCACGTCCTTCTACGGCAACCAGGACCCGGCGACCTTCATGGCCAAGTACGGCGCCATGGCGCAGAGCGGGGACTACGCCAACAGCACGGCCCGCAGCGCGGCGATCAAGGGCATCCAGCAGGACCTCGGCCTCACCCTGGCCACCGCGACCGACACCAAGCAGCCGCTGCACGTCTCGGACGAGTGGGAGAAGCGGTTCCGCGCGGCCGGCGCCACGCAGATCCCCGTCCCCGCCGGCGCAAACCCGGCGCACAGCCCGTACGGCTACCAGATCATGGCCAACCTGCTGCGGAACGGGAAGTACGACGACCACTTCCTCGTCCCGGTCGCCCAGCACATCACCCAGCTCACCCAGGAGAACCCGATGCGCTGGGACGCGGCCACCAAGGCCACGTACCCGTACACCGAGCTCAAGTTCATCGGCGTGCCCGACAAGGACGGCAACATCAGGGGCATCAACCCGATGTCCGCGATCCTGGACGGACTCGGCCACAGCCCCGAGGCCGCCACCAAGTTCTTCCACGACGCACCGACCACGTTCAACCCGGACGGCACGGTCAAGAGCACCGGCGGCGAGAACACCTACCTCAAGATGCTCACCGACACCGGTCCCCGGTCGATCCTGATCGACCAGCAGTACCCGCCCCGTCCCAACCCGGGCACCGCCGACCCGTTCGACGTCACCGCGCTCGGCCACGCCCTGGAGGCGGCCACGACGGGCAAGGCGTACGACGACGCCGACGGCAGGTTCCCCCCGCACACCGCCGCGATGAACGACATCATGAATGACGTGGTGAAGACGTTCGGCACCAAGGACGGCCCGGACCTACTCAAGGGCGGCCTGTTCGCGAACCTCAACGGCAGCCTCGGGAACATGACCGCCAACTACATCGGCGACGTCCAGAACGCGCTGGAGGGAGCGGGCGCCGACTCGAACCTCCTCGGCCAGCCCGAGGTCGCGCGCCTGCTCGGCGCGCTCGGCCAGGATCCGGACGCCTACGCGTCGATCGCGGCCGCGCAGCAGGCGTACACCACAGCCCAGCTCCAGGACGTCCTGGCCCACCCCGAGTTGCACAAGGATCTCGGCATGGCGGTCGAGAACGTCGCCAACCCGGCCGGGAAGGTCAATGGTCTGATCACCAGCGCCATGATCGACGCCATCTATGAGAAGCACACCGCCAGCGACGCCGAGTTCAACGCCGCCATCGACACCAAGCGGGAGATCGCCGGTCAGGTCTGGTCGTTCGCCGGCGACGCGATCAAGGGACGAGCGCCCCTGATCGGCGAGGGCATCGACACCGCGGTCAACCAGATCATGGACAACGTCGCCAACGGCTACAAGGTGGACACCCACAACGACGCCAGCGACGAGGCCGCTACCGCGAGGGCGGCAGCCGAGCGCAAGTCGCATCAGGCGATCATCAACGCCATCCACGATGCCGGCCGCAACGCGGGCGCCGACCCGAACTACATCAACGACGTGGCCCGCCGGGCCGCCCAGGAGGAGGACACCGGCTACACCAGCGGCCGGGGCTTGTACCACGATGCCACCCACAAGGGCTGACCCCGCGTCCCACCACCTGCCACGACCGAGAGCGCTGAGAAATGGTTGACGTCGCCCACATCATCCCGCCGTCCCCGGAAGACCCGTCCCCGCGCCGATCACGGGTCCGTCCCTGGCACGCCGTCGTCGCCCTCGCGGTGGCCGCCGCCGTGGGGGGCGGGCTGTGGGCCTGGCAGCCGTGGCAGTCGGTGGAGCTGCCACAGAGCGCGTGCTGGGGGGTACTGGATGCGAACGACCTCAAGCCGCTGACGGGCCCGGACGGGAAGGCCACCGAGCCCCGGCCGTCCCGCGAGATCGCAACCCCGGCGAAGCCCGCCTCGGGGAGCCGTGACTCCCGTTGCCGCGTCATGTGGCCGGACGCGACCATCCTGCTCGACGCGGAGGTGCGACCGGCACGCGACCGGATCGACGCCGACCGGAAGAACGACGCCGGCGGCGGATCGGTCACCCCGCTCGACTTCGGCCCCGGCACGACCGGGTGGGTCACGGCCAGCAGCATCGTCCCCGGGAACGCGTCGGTCCGGCTCTACGTGCCGTGCGACTTCGACGCCCCGAGGGACGACAGCGACCAGCCCCCGCCGAAGTACTTCGGCGTGCTGGTCTCCGGGGACATCGTCCACGGCGCCTCCCTCGGCAAGGCCCATCAGGCGTATGCGGACATCGCCCTCAAGATCGGCAGAGCCGCCGCGACCGCGTACGAGTGCCGGAACACCATGACGCTGACCGCTACCGCCCCCCGCGTCGCTTCCTAGCACCCGGACAACAGGAGCTGCCTGAACCATGGTCGACGTCGCACACATCATCCCGCGCTCGCCCGACGACCCGCCGCCGCCACCGCCGTGGTGGCGGCGGCCCCGGGTGCTGCCGTGGCTGGCCGGGGGCCTCGCGGTGGCCGCCGCCGTGGGGGGCGGGCTGTGGGCCTGGCAGCCGTGGCGGTCGTTGGAGATCGCGCAGAGCGCCTGCTGGTCGGCGCTGTCACGCGATGACCTGAAGCCGCTGGCCGGGCGGTTCGGGAAGGTGTACGAGGCCGTGCCGCGGGCCCGGCTCCAGACGCCGGCCGTGCCGGACGAGCCCCGGGTCCGCAGTACCGACTGCCGGGTCGTCTGGAACGGGGACGACGGTTCCGGCGGCTTCCTCCTCGACGTCCGGGTCTACCCCGCCTGGGACGGGGTGGACGCCGACCGCGCCCGGGACACCGGGGAGCACCACGCCGTCGCCGACCTGGACTTCGGCCCCGGCGCGGTGGGGCTGGCCAGCGACGATTCGGATCACTTCGTCCGGCTCTACGTGCGCTGCGACTTCCAGGTGCCGCCCGGGGACCGCCCCGACCTGAAGGCCCCGCCGTACGTCCGCGTGGAGGCCGGGGGCGACCCGGTGGACGGCGCCTCGCCGGCCGGGGCCCGCCAGGCGTACGCCGATGCCGCGCTGAAGGTCGCCCGGGTCGCCGCCGCCGAGTACCGGTGCACCAACCAGGTGCAGCTGCCCGCCGCCGCCCCCGCCGTGCCGGAGCTGTCGAAGGGGAAGGCCGGTGGCTGAGCGCCCGCGCCGGCGTCGTGTCCTGCCGATCGCGCTCGGCGCTGCGGTGCTCGTGGCCGGGGTCGGCGGCGGGCTCTGGTACGTCAAGCCCTGGCAGGGGGTGGACGTGCCGCAGAGCGCCTGCTGGAACGCGTTCACCCATGACGACCTGGCCGCCCTGGTGGGCAAGGGACACAAGGCCGTCGCATGGCAGGACCGGAAGGCGCTCACGGACCGGGAGTACTCCCACGACGCCGCCTGCGACGTCACGTGGGAGGACGACAATCCGCTGAACCACGCGGTCGCGAAGATCTCCACCGAGAATCGTGACGAGAAGTTCCGGCAGGCCAAGACCAAGGCCGAGTCGACCGGCTGGGAGCCGATCCGCCCCGCGCCGCTGGACTTCGGCCCGGGAGCCCAGGGCTGGTTGTTCCACGAGGGCACGGTGCAGTTGCTGGTCCGCTGCGACTACCTGGACACGGACGGGCAGCCCTCCGGCCGGCCGTACCGCCTGGTCACGATCACCGGCGACCGCTGGTCCTCGGACACCCCCGTCACCGAGGTCCACCGGATCCGTATCGCCGCCGCCCTGCGCACGGCGAGGGAGCTGGTCCGCGCCCAGGGCTGCACGAACGACCCGCAGCTGGCCGCGCGGGCGCCCGCCGCGCCGTTCTGACGGCCTCCCGACCGGCCCGTCGCGGCCCCGGGCTTTGCCGGGGGTGGCGGCGAGCAGGCAAGATAGCCGGGTGACCCTCCTTGATCTGATGCCGAAGCCCGCCACCCCCGACGCGCTGTACGAGACGTTCGCAGCCTGGGCGGAGGATCGGGGGATCACCCTGTACCCGGCGCAGGAGGAGGCGTTGATCGAGCTGGTGTCGGGGAACAACGTGATCCTGGCGACGCCGACCGGGTCGGGCAAGAGCCTGGTGGCGGCGGGGGCGCACTTCGCGGCGCTGGCGGACGGGCAGCGGACGTTCTACACCGCCCCGATCAAGGCGCTGGTGTCGGAGAAGTTCTTCGACCTGGTGAAGATGTTCGGCACCGAGCAGGTCGGCATGATGACCGGCGACGCGAGCGTGAACCCGACCGCGCCGATCATCTGCTGCACCGCCGAGGTGCTGGCCCAGATCGCGCTGCGCGACGGCAGCCGGGCGGACATCGGCCAGGTGGTCATGGACGAGTTCCACTTCTACGCCGAGCCGGACCGCGGCTGGGCGTGGCAGATCCCGCTGCTGGAGCTGCCGCAGGCGCAGTTCCTGCTGATGTCCGCGACGCTCGGCGACGTCCGCCGCTTCGAGGAGGACCTGACCCGCCGCACGGGCCGTCCGACCACGGTGGTGCGCAACGCGACCCGCCCGGTGCCGCTGTTCTACGAGTACCGCCGCACCTCGATGCACGACACCCTGGAGGAGCTGCTGCAGACCGGCCAGGCGCCGGTCTACGTCGTGCACTTCACCCAGAAGGAGGCGGTGGAGCGGGCCCAGTCGCTGATGAGCATCAACATGTGCTCGAAGGCGGAGAAGGAGGCCATCGCCGATCTGATCGGCGGCTTCCGTTTCACCACCAAGTTCGGCCGCAACCTGTCCCGTTTCGTGCGTCACGGCATCGGCGTGCACCACGCGGGCATGCTGCCGAAGTACCGCCGGCTGGTCGAACGCCTCGCCCAGGCGGGCCTGTTGAAGGTCATCTGCGGCACCGACACGCTCGGCGTCGGCGTCAATGTGCCGATCCGCACGGTGCTGTTCACCGCCCTGTCCAAGTACGACGGGCAGCGCGTGCGCATCCTGCGCGCCCGCGAGTTCCACCAGATCGCCGGCCGGGCCGGCCGGGCCGGCTTCGACACCGTCGGCCAGGTGGTGGCGCAGGCGCCGGAGCACGTGATCGAGAACGACAAGGCGATCGCCAAGGCCGGGGACGACCCGAAGAAGAAGCGCAAGGTGGTCCGCAAGAAGGCGCCGGAGGGCTTCGTCGGCTGGACCGAGGAGACCTTCGAGAGGCTGATCGGCGCCGACCCGGAGCCGCTGGTCTCCCGGTTCAAGGTGAGCCACGCGATGCTGCTGTCGGTGATCGGCCGCCCGGGCAACGCCTTCGAGGCGATGCGCAAGCTGCTGACCGACAACCACGAGGACCGGGCCGCGCAGCGCCGGCACATCCGCACCACGATCGCCATCTACCGTTCGCTGCTGGAGGGCGGCGTGGTGGAGCGGCTGCCGGAGCCCGACTCCGAGGGCCGGATCGTCCGCCTCACCCTGGACCTCCAGGAGAACTTCGCGCTCAACCAGCCGCTGTCCACCTTCGCGCTGGCCGCCTTCGAGCTGCTCGACCCGACCTCGCCCTCGTACGCGATGGACGTGATCTCGGTCGTCGAGGCGACCCTCGACGACCCGCGCCAGATCCTCGCCGCCCAGCAGAACAAGGCGCGCGGCGAGGCCGTCGGCGAGATGAAGCGGGACGGCATCGAGTACGAGGAGCGGATGGAGCGGCTCCAGGAGATCACGTACCCGAAGCCGCTGGAGGAGCTGCTCACCCACGCCTACGAGGTGTACCGCCGGGCGCACCCGTGGATCGGCGACCACCAGTTGCAGCCGAAGTCGGTGGTCCGCGACCTGTACGAGCGGGCGATGACCTTCTCGGACTACGTCGGCTTCTACGAGCTGGCCCGCACCGAGGGCATCGTGCTGCGCTACCTGGCCGGCGCGTTCAAGGCGCTGGAGCAGACCGTCCCCGAGGACGTGAAGACCGACGACCTCAAGGACGTCATCGCCTGGCTCGGCGAGCTGGTCCGCCAGGTCGACTCCAGCCTGCTGGACGAGTGGGAGCAGCTGGCCAACCCGACCGAGCCGCAGTCCGCCGAGGTGCGGCTGGACGACAAGCCGGCGCCGGTCACCGCCAACGCCCGCGCCTTCCGCGTCCTGGTGCGCAACGAGATGTTCCGCCGGGTCGAGCTGTGCGCGCTGGAGCACTACGAGGAGCTCGCCGAGCTGGACGGCGAGTACGGCTGGGACGCGGACCGCTGGGCGGACGCCATGGACGGGTACTGGGAGGAGTACGACGACCTCGGCACCGGCCCGGACGCGCGCGGCCCCAAGATGCTGATCATCGAGGAGGAGGACTCCTCCTGGCGGGTCCGGCAGATCTTCGACGACCCGGAGGGCGACCACGACTGGGGCATCAGCGCCGAGGTCGACCTGTACGGCTCGGACGAGGAGGGCCGGGCGGTGCTGCGGGTGACCGCGGTGGACCGGCTCGGCGGCTGAGCCTGATCCCGGTCCGGTCACGGGTCCGGTCACGGGCCCGGTCACGGGCCCGGTCCTGACGATGACGAATCCCCCCGGAGGCCGCGGCTTCCGGGGGGATTCGTCATCGGGCCGCTGTCAGGCCGCCGTCATCGGGCCGCCGTCGGACCGTCACGGGCCGCCGTCAGGCCGCCGTCAGGCCGCCGCCGTCACATCCAGGCGAACGGCGAGCCCGCCGCGTAGGAGAGCGCGCGGGTGGCCTCGTCCAGGGTCTGTTCGCTGCTGGGCGCCGTGCCGGTGGCCCCCGGGAGCGGCGTGGCCGGCGCCCCGGTGCCGCCGGGGGTGGTGGCCGCCGGCCGGCCGTCGCCCGAGCGCGAGCTGGTGACGGTCACGTAGTGCCCGACCGCCTCGATCCGCGGCTCGCCGCCGGTCCGGGCGCCGCCGGGCGGCTGGGCGGGGGCGGTGGTGGTGTCGGCGAGGATGAAGGCGACCGCGCCGGGCTTGGCCCGCAGGGCGTCGGCGGCCCTGGCGGCGGAGGGCTGGTCGGGGAAGCGCAGCAGGGTGACGCTGCTGAGCACCGGGCGGTCCTGGCCGCTGAAGCTGACGGTCAGGTAGCTCTGGCAGCCGGTGTCCTTGAGCGGGTCCTGGGCGCGGTCCTGGAGCACTTCGGCGCAGTTCTCGCCCTGCCGGACGCCGTTGCGCCGCGCCTTGAAGGCACCGACCTCGACGGGCCGCTGGGCGGGGAAGAGGTTGTCGACGTTGAGGGCCTCGGGGTCGGTGCGCGGCGGCGGGGCGCCGACCACCTTCGGCGTCGCGGTCGCGTCCTTGCTGGACGGGCCGAGCCCGGGTATGTAGTCGCCGGGCATCGGGCGGGTGATGATCCATCCCCCGGCCGCGACCACCCCGACGACGACGATCCACCCGGCCGTTCGACGGACCGTCAGCCGACGGCCCCGCCTGCGGTCCGTCCCCCCATCGGTGTCGGCGTCGCCGCCGATCCGCTGCTCTGCCCGGCCTTCCCGGCCTTCTCCCGGAGTCGGGGTGCGCTCCCCCTGCGTGGTCATGGCGCAGATTCTAAGCACCCCGGGGGTGGCGTGGATCACGGGGTCGGGGGTTGTGGATCATCGTCCGCCGCAGGCCTCGGCCACCGGCCCGGCGCCACCCTCGCCGCCCGTTCACCACTCGCTCCCTACCCGCCGGTAACCTCTGGCCCGACCTCGCGTCAAGCGCGTGACCAGCGGCGGAGCCGTGACCTTCGACACTGTGGCAATCGGCACATCCTCACACCGATCTTCTGGCGGGTTTGCTCTGGCGCCGCTCGATCACCACCAGGCAGGATCGGCCCCATGGATCTGCTCGATACCCTCACCGCCAAGGGCCTGCGCGGCGAAGTCCCGACCCGCGAGGAGGCCCTGGCCGTCCTCGCCACCACCGACGACGAGCTGCTCGACGTGGTCGCCGCGGCCGGCAAGGTGCGCCGCCGCTGGTTCGGCCGCCGGGTCAAGCTCAACTACCTGGTGAACCTGAAGAGCGGGCTCTGCCCGGAGGACTGCTCGTACTGTTCGCAGCGGCTCGGGTCCAAGGCCGAGATCCTCAAGTACACCTGGCTCAAGCCCGACCAGGCCGCCGACGCGGCCCGCGCCGGGGTGGCCGGCGGCGCCAAGCGGGTCTGCCTGGTCGCCAGCGGCCGCGGTCCGACGGACCGCGACATCGACCGGGTCACCGACACCATGGCCGCCATCAAGGACGCCGACCCGGAGGTCGAGATCTGCGTCTGCCTCGGCCTGCTCTCCGACAACCAGGCGGAGCGGCTCAAGGCGGCGGGCGCCGACGCCTACAACCACAACCTCAACACCTCCGAGGGCACCTACGGGACCATCACCAAGACCCACACCTACGCGGACCGGGTGGACACCGTGCAGAAGGCCCACGGCGCGGGCCTGTCCGCCTGCTCCGGCCTGATCGCCGGCATGGGCGAGAGCGACGAGGACCTGGTCGACGTCGTCTTCGCCCTGCGCGACCTGGGCTCGGACTCCGTCCCGGTCAACTTCCTCATCCCGTTCGAGGGCACCCCGCTCGCCAAGGAGTGGAACCTCACCCCGCAGCGCTGCCTGCGCATCCTGGCGATGGTCCGCTTCGTCAACCCGGACACCGAGGTGCGGATCGCCGGCGGGCGCGAGGTGCACCTGCGCTCGATGCAGCCCCTCGGCCTGCACATCGCCAACTCCATCTTCCTCGGCGACTACCTGACCAGCGAGGGCCAGGCCGGGCAGACCGACCTCGACATGATCAAGGACGCCGGCTTCGAGGTCGAGGGCGCCGGCGAGGCCACCCTGCCGCGCCACCGCGCGGACGTCGCCGAGGCAGACCGGGCGGGCGGCGGCTGCGGCACCGCGGCCTCGGCCTGCGGCAGCGGCGGCGGCTGCGGGCCCTGCGGCGGGCACGCCCACACCTCGGACGCCTCCGCCCCGGAGACCGTCCCCTCGGAGACCGTCTCCCCGGCGGCCGTCGCCGGATCCGGCGCCGAGGACGAGCTCCGCAGCGACCTCGTCAAGGTCCGCCGCCGCGGCGCCGGCACCGAACTCGCGCCCAACGCCTGACAGTTCCGACCCTCCGGAGAACGCACCATGCTCCAGCCGTCCGCGGCCGACCTGCTCGCCCTCGACCGCGCCCATGTGTGGCACCCGTACGGGCCGATGCCCGGGACCGTCACCCCGTACGTGGTCGAGTCCGCCTCCGGGGTGCGGCTGCGCCTGGCCGAGCCGGTCGCGGGCGGGCGGCGCGAGCTGGTCGACGGGATGTCGTCCTGGTGGGCGGCGATCCACGGCTACCGGCACCCGGTGCTGGACGAGGCGGTGCGCGAGCAGCTGGGGCGGATGAGCCATGTGATGTTCGGCGGGCTCACCCACGAGCCCGCCGTCCGGCTGGCCGCCAGGCTGGTGGAGATCACTCCGGAGCCGCTGCGGCACGTCTTCCTCGCCGACTCGGGCTCGGTGGCCGTCGAGGTCGCGATGAAGATGTGCCTCCAGTACTGGCAGTCCATCGGGCGGCCGGCCAAGCGCCGGCTGCTCACCTGGCGCGGCGGCTACCACGGGGACACCTTCCACCCGATGTCGGTGTGCGACCCGGACGGCGGGATGCACCACCTGTGGGGCGGGGTGCTGCCCGGCCAGCTGTTCGCCCCGGAGCCGCCGGCCGGGTTCGACGCTCCGCTCGACCCCGAATACGCCGCTCGGTTCGAGGAATTGATGGCGCGTCATGCCGACGAGCTGGCCGCCGTCATCGTCGAACCGGTGGTCCAGGGCGCGGGCGGGATGCGCTTCCACTCCCCCGCCTACCTGCGGATGCTGCGCGAACTGTGCGACCGCTACGGGGTGTTGCTGGTCTTCGACGAGATCGCCACCGGCTTCGGGCGCAGCGGCGCCCTGTTCGCCGCCGACCACGCGGGCGTCTCGCCGGACGTGATGTGCCTGGGCAAGGCGCTGACCGGCGGCTACCTGACGCTGGCCGCCGCCCTGTGCACCGGCGAGGTCGCGGACGGGATCAGCCGCGGCGACGTGCCGGTGCTCGCGCACGGGCCCACGTTCATGGGCAACCCGCTGGCCTGCGCGGTCGCCAACGCCTCGCTGGAGCTGCTGCTCGGGCAGGACTGGTCGACGGAGGTCAAGCGGATCGGGACCGGGCTGACCGAGGGTCTCGCGGCGGCAGCGGACGTCCCCGGCGTACTCGACGTACGGGTCCAAGGGGCCATCGGCGTCGTGCAGTTGGACCACCCGGTGGACGTCCCGGCGGCCACCGAGGCGGCAGCGCGCGAAGGCGTTTGGCTGCGGCCCTTCCGGGACCTGATCTACACGATGCCCCCCTATGTGACGGAGGACGAGGACGTGGCACGGATCGCTGCCGCCGTGACCGCCGCGGCGGTGAAGGGATGAGCGCGCGCATCCTCTTCGTGACGGGGACCAACACGGACGTCGGCAAGACCGTTGCCACGGCCGCCGTCGCCTCGGCGGCGCTGCGGGCCGGGCTGAAGGTCGCCGTGCTCAAGCCCGGGCAGACCGGCGTGACGGCCGAGGAGCCCGGCGACGCAGCCGAAGTCCGGCGCCTGGCGGGCGAGCTGACGATCCGTGAGCTGGTGCGCTACCCCGAGCCACTGGCGCCCGACACCGCCGCCCGACGGGCCGGGATGCCGTACCTCTCCCCCACCGAGGTGGTGTCCGAGGTCGCCGAGCTGGCTTCCACACACGACCTGGTCCTGGTGGAAGGCGCGGGCGGGCTGCTGGTCCGCTACGACGACGAGGGCCGCACGCTCGCCGACCAGGCCCGGGCGGTGCTCGACGCCGGGCTTCCGGCCGAGGTCCTGCTGATCGCCTCCGCCGGGCTCGGGACGCTCAACATCGTCTCCCTCACCGCGGAGGCCCTGGCGGCCCGGGGCCTGCCGCTCGCGGGTGTGCTCGTCGGCTCCTGGCCCGCCGAGCCCGGCCTCGCCGAGCGCTGCAACCTGGCCGACCTGCCCCGCTCCGCCGGCACCCCACTGCTCGGCGCCCTGCCGGAACGAGCGGGCGGGGTCGAGGACTTCGCCACCCTGGCGTACGCCTCGCTGGCCCCTGAGCTGGGCGGCAGCTGGGACGCCGAGCACTTCGCGCACGCCCACCGGCCCGAATCGGCCCCGCTTCGCTCGAAGGGGTGATCCCGGCTTCCGCCCCTGTCGGAAGCCGGGACGGCTCAATACCGTTCTTTCCATGACAGACGGGCTCACCGCAGACGAGGCCCTGCGGGCCTTGGCCGCCCTGGAGGCGGCGTGGAAGGACGACGACGAGGCGCTGTTCGCCCTGGCGGCGGGCGGCACCGGTGAACGGCCGCTGCCGGCACTGGTCGCCGCGTACGGCGAGCACGCCATGGACACCCTGATGGCGCTCGCCTTCGGGCTGCGCGCCACCATGAGCGACGAGGAGATCGCCGAGATCTCCGACGCCGTCAGCTCCAACATCGGCGCCCGGATGAGCGCCCTGCTGACCCAGACCCTGAAGGCCTGGGGCACCCTCGCCCCGGCGGAGGACCTCTCGGTGACGAAGATCATCGCCCACACCGTGATCGACGCGATGCGGGCCGTCACCGAGGACCCCAGCAAGACCGAGGTGCTGCCGCTGCTGGCCACCTTCCGCAGCTACGCCCTCAACGGCACCTGAGGGGACGGGAATTCACGAGTCGGGGGGGGGGGTGGGGTTTGGGGAAGGCCCGCCAGGGAAGTTGGGGCCCCACAAACACCCGG